>JACDHA010000032.1 GCA_013821315.1 Candidatus Dependentiae bacterium
TGTGCACAAGAGCGGCTATTTTTTTTGCAGCTACAATAAGGCCTGTGGGTAAAACGCGAATATATTTAAGTTGTCCATTAACTATAATAGCCAGTCGTATGCTTGTAAGGCCGATATCAATGAGCGCTACAATATCTTTAAGATGTGCGTAATGCGGTATAGAAGTATAGAGGCCATACAGTTCAAACATATCAACTGAAAGTTTATCTACACGCATATCTGCTTGTTCAAAAATAGATAAAAATTGGGCTATATGCTCTTGTTTTACGCCTGCAACAAGTAAATCTGTGCGATTATGAGCCGTATCTTGATAGGTTGCAATGCTATCAATAACTGCTTGATCAAGCGCAAAAGGCAGGAGCGATTCAACTTCAAAAGGTACTACCATTTTAATTTTCTTGAGCCCCGTGAAAGGTATTGAAAGCTCTTTAAATACCACTGAAGCACTCGGAAAAGCAACATGCAAAGTATTATAAGCTCCTAAACGACTTTTTAATGCTTTTAATGCATCACTAATACGTTCTTCTTGAGGTAGAGTGTTATTAGAGCTAATAGGCTCTTCAAGGCACTGCTCAACGGTGCGTTTAGATCCATGTGCTCGTACAATGGTAGCATATACCGCAGTTCTACCTATATCGATACCGACTATACGTTGTGAAAAAATATAATAAGAGTCGATACGTTCGGGAATAAAAATAGTTTTTATCATGCAGCTACTCCTGCTGTTGGTAGAGCTGGGTCCGGTTTTACAAGGTCAAGTAAACTCTTCTTTTCAGGAGTTTTATAAGCAAGTACAGGAACAATCTTTTTTTGACTTTCATCGATATACCGTTGCTGCGTACTACTAAACTTGTCTATTTTACTTGCTTCTTTATCTTGATGATCTCTAAAAATAAATCTATGTAATGGATCACGACGCTCATAGGGTTTACGCATTTCATAAAGGAGCTCTTTTGCATCGTTAATCTTATGCTGAGTAAATGAACGTGCAACTTCTGGTTCATGAGGTCTGATAATTTCAGGTGAAATCAGTATAAGTAAACTAGTACGTGATATAGTTTTTGTTTTTTGCTTAAAAAGCCAACCAATAAGTGGTATGTCACCAAGCAAGGGTACTTTAGTTTCATTTTCTAATACTTGATCTTGTATAAATCCACCTAAAGCAAGTACTTCTTTATCAGCTACTAAAGCTTCAGTGCTTATACGCCTTATAAGTCTGTTACCGTTTGTAACATCGGTGCTCGTAAACTGTTCTAAAGATACATAGATATCAAGTGTTATCATATCGTCATAACTAATTTGTGGCGTAATAGATACAGTTAAATTAGCAGCAATATCAACTTGACCGTCACCAGAAGCGTTACCACTCACAACCGTTGAGCCAAGTACGCGACGCGTTTGACCAACGGATACTTCAGCTTTGTATTTATGATTGGTTATCAAAAATGGATTAGCTATAACACTTACTCGTGTAAATGCTTCAAGTGCTTTAATAATACCCCAAACACCAAACATATCTTGGCCCAGTGTTATGAGCGTACTACCAGTAGCTGCTCCTTGGGCAAGTTGAATCAAATTACCAAGAAGTCGTTGTGCTCCATTAACCACTTGGTTGGTTCCTGTAACAGCAATAGGATTTTGTACAATGGGCCCGGTTACCGGTCCTGATGTTTGAAAGTTTACGTTGCGTCCGAGAACAGCATCAGCGCCACCACTGCCGTCGCAACAGTCAACTTTACTGCGCAGTTGCGTACCAAGCTGTTTATCATTGGTCAGATCAACGTTTAAAATAAGTACTTTAAGGGCAACTTGCGGTTGCTCGACATCTATTTTTTCAAGAATTTCACTTAATTTGAGATATTCTTCATAGTCTGCATTAATAACTAATCTGTTGCCGCTTGGTTCAGAAGTTATCTTAACACTATTTCTAAAGAATTTATTACCATCACGTACGCCGCCATATTGAGCTGCAGCTTGGTTATCAGGAGCTCCATTAAATCCTTGAATAACTTTAGTTAAAATATCAGCAATTGAATCTGATTGTATGTACTTAAGCTGATAAATATGCAGCGGCGCAAAAGGTACCGTTGCTTCTTTATCTATTTCTTTAACAATAAATTCTTCCAACCGTTTAACGTTGTCACGTGTGCCAAGTACAATAAGTGAGTTGGTGCGTGGTTCAGCAAATACTCGTGTAGCGGGTGTAAAATACTGAGTTGTAGGCGTACGGCGTGCAGCGCCATAAAAGGGATTAAATGGTTGTTGCGGTGCATTGCCTGCTTTACCTATAAGCTCATTGTATAAGTTGGCAACTTTTACGGAGTCGGTTCTGCGGAGTTTAATAATTTCGAGCGTTTCAGGCATAGTTACTTTATCAAGCTCTTGGAGAATTTGAGTAAGCGACTTAATGTTAGATGATTTGTCAGTAATTATTATTGCTCTTAACGTAGGAAAAGTAATAGTAGGTCCGGATGAGCTGCTTTTAAGCGTGTCAATAACACTACGTATTGTTTCTAAATCAGCATTTTCAACAAAATAGACGTAGCGTATTTTGGAGTCGTCATTAGGTAAATAGTCAGGATCTACACCAATAAAAGTAGGCAGTGGTTCTCGATTTGCTGACGGTCCGCCAGGTGTAGCAGAAGTACTTGCTACAACTCTATAGGTACGTTTTTCTGATGTTGGTATTAAAGCAAAGCCAGACATATCTAGAAAGGTTTGTGCAAGTTCCCATAACTGTTTTCTTGTTAAGGGGAATTTAGACTCAAAAGATATTTTAGTTCCTTCAACAACAAAATTGTTTGGTGCTGGATCTAAATTGTCAGGCAAAATAATAGTAATTTTTAACGCATTTTCTAAAAATTTTAAAAAATCCTTGAGTTGCCTATTTTCAAAATTAGGTATAAAAGTTTCAGTATCATCAAGTCCTATCCAAGGCTCTAAATAGCTGCCAAGGTAGGTACTGTTGAGCATGTTTTTATTGGCTCTGGTGGTAGCTGATTGCTTAAGCTTTTTTTGTGGACGTTTAGATATATCAGCCATTGATTTTCGGCGAAGGGTACGCGCTTGAGGTGTAGCCATTTGGGCTGATAATGTCCCAAAAGGAGTAGCAGTAGTCTCTGTTTGAGCAGGTGCACTGTCTTGAGAGTCTTCTGTATCTAAGTCAGTTTGAGGCGCCTCTGCTGCTTTTATTTGAGCAGGTGAGAGCAAAGCTGAAGCAGGAAGCTCATCAGTGACTTTTTGAGCAGGAACTTGGCGTAACATTTTAACGTCAGATTCTTGTGCTGTTGGAGCAGCGATGTCTTGTGATTGTACAGTGTTACCCCACAAAGCTAAAGTTACCAGGCTGATTAAGGGTAAAAGTTTTTTTCTCATGTTTTACACACTTTTAGTTGTATTAGTGAGGTATCTGTTTTAACAGTGAGTTTTTGCTACCAAATTGAGCCATAGCCATTTTGTCCTGTTGTTTATACGTAGTAATAACAGGTGTTAAACGGCTTTTATCGTATGCTAATTGCTCCGTTTTGGGTTGCTCGGGTTCTTGCACTTTTTGTACTGGTGCTGGTTGTTCTTGCGTAGGCATAATAGTCGGTTGACTAAGCGATTGTAATATATAGTCAACGGTAACCATTCTTTCATATCGTAATAATTCTACTTTAATTTTAGCACCTAATTGTAATGATGCTAGGTTATTATAAATTTCTTTTCTTAACGTTGTTGTTGTAGGTGCTTTATTGTTTATTTTGGTTATAATATCGCCCGGCATAAATCCTAAAGCAAAGCCCAACGAGGTAGGAGCCATTTTGCCAATACGGCATCCAATAGAAATGTTCTTTTTAGTTGCTGTTGTTACATCAAGCATATCTATAAAATAGGCAAGATTTTGAACCCGTTCTACAAATGCTTGAGGGTCAATATAGTAACTAGTATCAGTCCGTTTTTGCACAACTTGTGACCAGGTAGGATCTTTAAGCTCTTTTATTTCCGCTTCAGCATCAGACGCTTTTCTAAACAACATTTCTTGTTGCCCATTTGAACGTATTAACGCTACTTTGTTTTCGAAAATACGAAGTATAGAGGCATCAAAAATTTTATCGCCCATTTTGTAAAGAGTCGATTTGTTAGTGTTGTTGTTTACAATACTTACCCGTGAATTAAGTTCGTTACTTGAATAATCTATACCTGTTATAGTTAATGGCAACGGCGGTAAAAACTGAATAGGTGGCGCTTGCTGTGGTATAAGTGGCTTAGGTGCTGGTGGTTGTGGTAGTACAGGCAATCTTTCTACAGGTTCTTCTTGCACTACGGTAGGTCTAAAAGTACCAAAAAGATCATTTTCGTAAATAATAGAGCTATCTTTTGGTTTAAGTTCATTTTGTTTTACTGCTTGAGTACGCAATGGCCCTTTTAAAGGCGTGAGAGGGGGTCTGCGTGTGATATAGTTTATAGAAAAAACTATATACATCAGAACACCAAGCACTATAACGGCTAAAGTGCTATTTAAAATCCATACCGGGCTCTTCATCTAGTTTCCTTACCAGTGACCACTGTTTGCAAATCAAAATGCATGAGATTATACTCTCTTCTTAATCTCATTTTGTCAAGATCGAGAATAGAAGCTAGAAAGTAGATACTAAAATTGTACTATGAGTATAAAAGAAATCAATCTTAACGTGTCTTTGTATAAAAATTTTCAAATTTTAATTATTGTTGACTTTATATTATAAAATTAACTATTATTAACTATATAATTAATTTCAAACAAATAAAATACAATAATTCTAAGGAGAAACATATGAAAAAGTTTTTACTAACATTACTTTTAGCTGTTCCAGGCTTATATGCTATGCAACAAGGACAAGCCTTTACTCAAGCAGATGTTGATAGATGTCTCAATGAGCTACCTTATGGTCAACGTAAAAATTTGATTGGCAAGATAAATCCAAATACTCTAGATCAGTTTAGCACACAATTACCAAGGCCTCATTACGAGAGCTTTAGAGCATGTTTAACAAGACAGTCACGACGACCAATGCTGGGCACTGAGGGGCGTGGAGCTCTAACTGCTTCTGATGCTACTACAACGTCTAATGTAGCACCTATGGGTACAAATGTTTCTAATACTAATCCTAGCGGTGGTACAAAGCCATACATTAATATTCCTAATGTAAGACCTTATAATCCAACACCAGAAGTTCCAATGCAACAACCAGTGCAACAAGATAAACCAGGTTTAATTTCTGCAGAAGATTTTATAGCAGTTTATAAAGATGCTAGTCCTAATGAAGTATTAGGAACAACTGCGGATAGTTCTCCTGAACAAATAAGAAAAGCATATAGAGATTTAGTGATAAAGTTTCATCCTGATAACAATGAACAAGCACAAGCAGGTGAAGCATTTAAAATTGTAGAGAAAGCTTATACGAGCTTAAATCCAAAGCAGTAAGTACTTATTTTACGCAAAAATGACCTACATATGTAGGTCATTTTTTTGCTTACTTTTTTGAATATCCATTAAAATAGCAGTAGAAAAAGCGATTCTTTCTAGTTCCTGTTTCATGTTGTTTTTAAGCTCAAGCCACGCATCACGGTGTAGTAGGTTGCTCGTAGTATTTAACCGCTGTAGTAATGCTTTATAATGGTGTTTAAAAGGCACTAAAACGGTTGTTATGATAGCTAGTGGATTGTAATTTGCATAAGTATATAAATCTTTTATATGTTCTTTGTCTTGTGCAGTAGGAGCAGCTACCAATTGTTGAACTAAATAATGAGGCAAGGCTGTTTGTTGTATGGTATATCTATAGGTAGCTTGTGCATCATCATAGATTTCTTGATCTGTACGATTATTCCATAAATATAAAGCATAACTTTCGCTGCATGATGTAGCTAATAAAAAAAAAGCCCCTGCAGCAACATATAAGCTCATATAAGAGCCTAGTAAGTAAAGGGGAGAGGCTTCTGTTTGTTGGTATGTTATACGTCCTGCTCTGCTACGGTATTTTTCATCGCGTGGATAGGCTGCTTTATACATAATTGAAAGTCCGGTGCCTAGAGCTAAACTACTTATGATAGAGCTTTTGGTGCTTAATAAAGCTCCAGATGGCTTTGATTTCAAACGGAATGAGACGCCTAGTAAAGGTGTTGCAGCAAACGTAAAAAACAATGTTACATAAAACAGCTTTTTTATCATTTTATTACTTTAGGAGAGTTTCTAGTCTTTGGATAATTCTTGTTGATTTTGCGTAATTTTAGAAAAAAAAGCAATAAACTTATCTAAAGAATTATGCCATTGAGGAAGATGTACGAAATTGTTCTACTACTTTATGTACTAAGTAAGCACTTGTTTTTATAAAGTGTTATCAAACTTTAAAAAATCAATAGATAAAACAAGCTTGCTTAGCTCAGACTCCATGTTTTTTTTAAGTAGGTACCACTCATTTTGGCTAAAGGTAGAAATGCCTTTTTTTTCTCGTTCTACTAAGGCATTATAATGGTCATCAAGAATAGTATAGTACAACTCTAAAGTAGTTAATGCATTACAATAGCTCTGTGTATAGTCTGTTTTTATTTGTTGTTTTTGCGCTAATGTTGATGCTTCTAGAAGATGTTGAACTAAATAGTGGAGACTAGTTGCTTGTTTTGTAATGTGATTATAGCTACCTTGCGCATCATCATAGACTTCCTGATTAGTACGCTGTATCCAGTTAAATAACATTAAGGACTTTTGCAAGAAAACTATGCTGCCTGCCATAATGCATGTATTGAGATAAATAGATTTTAAACTAGTCTTTTGTGGAGGTGTTTTTGTTATATAGTATATACGGTCAGTTTTTCTATCACGATGTTTTTCGTTACTAGTGCTCAAGGCTTTATAAAAAAATAGAAATTCAGCAGCTATTATTAAGGTGCTTAAAGCGCAACCTGTTTTGGGTAAAAAAATAGCTGCTGGTTTTGGTCGTAAAACAAAAGATCTACCTAATAGAGGTATCGTAGTAATGGTAAATGATACTATTAAACAGAGTATTTTCTGCATGATTTCTTAGGGCTTCCTGTTTATTTAATTTATGCTAAAGAAGCAATTGCTAAAATAAGCTTATCTAATTCTTGGTGCATGTTTTTCTGAAGGTTAGTTCCGATAAGGAGGTTGTTCGAGTTCTTCTCATTGTTTAATTGCGTACTTAGTGCTGTATAATGATCTTTAAGAACAAGATGATGATGCTCTAAATAATTTAATAAATTAAGATTATTATCAAAAGAGGTAATTTCTATTATTGTTCTTTGTTCTTGTAGAGTACGAGCACGGAATATGTGAGCCAAATCAGGATCAGTTATTGTTTTTTCTAAAACCCAGTTATAAGTAGCTCGAGCGTCATCATACACCTCTTTATTGGTGCGCTTATTCCATCTATACAATGCATACTTTCTTTGTAGAGCCTCATTGCTCATACTTACTATCTTTACTAGGCTAATAGAATTTATAAGAGTATACATGTAATCGGTTTGAGTGTTTTCTCTTTTTACATATTCTACAGATCCATCTTGAAAGCGACATTTTAGATGTCCTGGTTTAATAACATTATAAATACCTGCAGCGCCACCAACCAGTCCAACGCTTAATAACACGTAATCTTCTATGGCAAAAGACACATTAGCAGGTTTTCTTTTTAAACTAAAGGGAGTGCTGCACAAAGGGATTGTAGCAAGACTAACTGTTAAAGCTAGACATACATATTTCTTTATCATAAGTTATTCTTTCTGTTATTTTTGGTTACTTTAATTTATTTAATTTCAGATAAAAAGGCTATAGAGGTAATAATCTTATCGAGCTCTTTTTGCATATCTTCTTTAAGCTCAGTCCACTGAGCATTATTTGTTAACGTAGTATCTTGATCTAAACGTTCTAGGACTGCTTCGTAATGATTTTCAAAAAGCGAATGATAGCTTTGTAGAATAGTAAGTGGATTATAGTTAGCACTTAGATACATATTTTTTATTTTAGCTTGTTCTTCTACTGTAGGTGCGGTGTTTAACTGTTTAATTAGGGAATAGGCTAAGGCTGACCAGTCTTTTATATAAGTATACGTCCCATGAGCATCATCGTAGATTTCTTTATTGGTGCGATTGTTCCATTGGTGTAAAGTATGTTTTTCGTAGGTAGCCCATGCTAGTATAGATGCTGCTATTGCGCTTGGGTAAAAATTAAGTATAAAAGAACCTACAATAAAATCGCTAGGCAAGTCTTCCCAGTATGCTATTTGTCCGCTTGGATAGCGGTGTTTTGTAGTACCCGGGTATGTGCACTTATACAACAACAAAATCTCAGCTGCTATGAGTAAAGCGCTTATCGTATAGCCTCTTTTATTAAATATAGTATGGGTAGGTTTGTGCTGCAATCTAAATGAAACGGCTCCCAGCTCAGTTGTTGCAAGAGCTAAAGAGAGTATTAAACACAGTATTTTTTTAATCATGATTTATTCTTTTTGTTTTAATTTATTGAGCTTAAGACAAGAATGCTATAGACGTAATGATCTTATCGAGCTCTTGTTGCATGTTTTTTTTTAGTTCAATCCACTGAGCATTATTTGTTAACGTAGTATCTTGATCTAAACGCTCTAGGACTGCTTCGTAATGATTTTCAAAGAGCGAATGATAGCTTTGTAGAATAGTAAGTGGATTATAGTTAGCACTTAGATACGTACTTATTATTTTAGCTTGTTCTTCTACTGTGGGTGCAGTGTTTAACTGTTTAACTAGGGAATGAGCTAAGGCTGACCAGTCTTTTATAGAGGTATAAGTAATATAAGCATCATCGTAGATTTCTTTATTGGTACGATTATTCCATTTGTAGAGAGTGCATTGTTTATAAGCAGACAATACTAGCATACCTGCCGCTATCATGCTTGGATAAAAATTAAGTCCCCAAGGAATTAAAAAAAATTCATTAGGGTCTTTTTTTTTGTATACTATTTTTCCGTTTGCATTGCGGTGTTTGATATTACACGAGTTTTCGCATTTATAAAATAAAAAAAACTCAGATGCTATGAGTAAGGCGCTTATTGTGTAGCCTCTTTTATTTAATATAGTATTGGTAGGCTTATGCTGTAATTTAAATGAAGTTCCTACTAACGGTGTTGTTGCAAAAGCTAAAGACAGGGTGAAACAGAGTATTTTTTTAATCATTAATATCCTAAATAAATATAGTTATTTTATTATTAAGAATAAATAATATTGCCAATAAGTTCAACAGGCTCGCATGGCCATTTGAAAATATAACTAAAAATTGATACAATAAATAGTATAAATTTTTAAAATCATAAAGGAACATATGAACTATTTTATTTTTATATTTTTAACTTTTACTGCGTTAAGTAGTTATGGCATGGATAATTTATTGTATTATGTAGGATATACTTCAACTGCAACGCATAACCTTTATGTAGCTGCTAGTAATGATGATGTTAGCGCAGCTCAAGATGCATTAAAAGCTGGAGCTCGAGTTAATGCAAGAGATGAAGATTATGAAACTCCTTTACATGTGGCAGCAACTAATGGTCATCACTGTATGGTAAGTGTACTGTTATTATCAGATGCTTTTATTGATGCTCAAAATAAAGACGGTGATACTCCGTTACATTTAGCGGCACGGTTAGGATATACATTGTTAGCAGAATCTTTGATAGTTGCAGGTGCGAATGTTTATATTAAAAATAAAGCAGACAAAACAGTAGTAGATATTGATTCAAATTTAAAACGAAGAGCAACAGGTTTAACCTTAAAGCAAGAAGATAATGCTAAGAAAAAGATTGCAGAACGTGAAGCTTTAACAAGATTATTTGCACGTAGTCCATTAATTGTTCCTGATGTAGCACCTTTTATTGCTCAATATGTTGTAGAGGATCCATGTTACAAATTTAATCAATAAATCACTCAAACAGATTTTCTAAATAAAAAGAGCCTGCAACTGTAGGCTCTTTTTATGTATCTTTTTTTGCTAGGTAAGTGATAAAATAAATAAAAGATAAGAGATTGTTCTAATTTTTGGTAGAAAAAGGATTTATTATGAAGATTAAAAGCGTGCTTATTTTTATTTTTGTACCGCTCATTATGCAACTTGCAACATTTCTTTTTACTGTTCCTGTAGATGAAATTCAGGATATGAGGCAAAAAGTAAGTACTATTTTTGATGCAGCAAAAGAACCTGCGATGCTGAATCTTGAGATAAAGCATTTGAAAAAAGATCTACCGGTAAAAACTATGCAACAAGAAGCTGAAGAAGTAGCGCAAGAAGGCTCTCCTCAGCAAGAAAAAATAAAAGAGTTAGAAGAGCGGTATAATAAAACATACACTAAGTTCATGTCCTATTTTGATAATGTAGTTACTTTCAAGAGATCTACTACAGAAAATTTAGCAAGAAATTTCCGTATACTTGCTATTGTAGGTACTTTGCTTCTTGTTTTAGTAAGTCTTTTACTGCCTTATTCAAGTACAAGAAGAGCTTTGCTGGCTTCTTCGTTGGTTGTTCTTTTTTCTGCTGTACCGCTTGTTATAGCTTATATTATTGCACTTATAATTTTGTGGATAACACGAAAAATATATTTAGACCCAATACATACTAGTTAATTTACTTGTGTGTTTTATCAGGTTGAATAGGTCCTTCAGTAAGGCCGCGAATAAATTGATAAATATAGGGATTATCTGATTGCCATATGGTGCTTGCTTCACCAAAGTAGCGTATTTGTCCTTCATGCAGTAGAGCAATATAATCAACATATTTAAATATTTCAACGTCATGGGAGATAACAATAGAAGTTACTCCCAGACGTTTTTGCATATCAAACATAAGTTCATGTACAACACGAGAAGTTATAGGATCCAAGCCCGTTGTAGGTTCATCGTATAAAATAACCGAAGGGTTAGAAATAAGCGTGCGTGCAAGGCCTACACGTTTTCTCATGCCGCCTGAAAGCTCTGAAGGGTATTTGTATAAAATATCATGTTGCAAGTTTACTAGGTCTAATTTCTCTTGGATAATAGGCAACACATCTGATTGTTTAGCGCCATGCTCAAGCAGCGTTAATCCTACATTTTCAAGTACATTAAGAGAATCAAGAAGTGCAGCAAACTGAAAAACGTAGCCACACTTTTTAAATACGGGCTCCATCTCTTTTTGAGTAAGTTGTGTTATATCAACACCTTCAATAATTACTTGACCAGAGGTTGGTTTTATAAGTCCTACCATTTGCTTGAGTAGCACTGATTTGCCTTCACCAGAGCGTCCGATAATACAGGTAATTTTGCCCGTTGGAATAGTTAAATTTATACCGTTAGTTACCCAACGAGCACCAAAGTTTTTTTTAAGATCAACAAGTTGTATCATTTAGGCACCCACTTTAAACAAGAAAGCGCTTAAAAAGTAGTTAGCAAGCAATATTAATAATGAGGCTATTACTACACTCTGAGTAGTTGAGTGGCCTACGCCTTGAGCGCCACCTGTAGTTGAAAGGCCCATATAGCAGCCAGTCCACGATAATATAAGGCCAAACACTGCAGACTTTATAAGGCCGCCGACTATATCTGATATATTAACATGTTGCTGAATGCTGGAAAGATAGATTTCTGGATTAAGCTCAAGCACATAGATGCTATAAATATAACCACCTATAATGCCAAAGAGCATCGAAAATAACGTTAAAAAAGGCAAAATAAGTGTGCCAGCAACTACGCGTGGTACTATTAAATACTGATAAGGATCGATACATAACGTGCGTAAAGCATCAACTTGTTCGGTGATTTGCATAGTGCCAAGCTCAGCCGTCATTGCTGAACCTGCACGCCCTATAACAAGTAGCCCCGTAAGCAAAGGACCAAGCTCACGCGACATACCTAAAGCTACTACAACACCAATAAACTCTTCGCCACCAAAGCGACTTAGACCAATGTAAGTTTGTAGTGCTAATCCAAAACCAGTAAAAAACCCAGTAATAAAAATAATAGTAAAAGACTCGACACCAATGCGCTGCATCTGCGCTATTACTTGGCGAACTTTAAGCCGCGTAGTAACCAGCGTAGAAAGCGTTGAAAACAAAAAGAGCGCAAAGGTGCCAACTATACTACACGTTCTTATAACCCAAGAACCGATACCATCAACAATATGAAGCATGTATGCTCTTACGCTTGAGCTTCTGTGGATGCTGTGTATCCTTGAGTTTC
>JACDHA010000033.1 GCA_013821315.1 Candidatus Dependentiae bacterium
ATCCCCTAGATTAATGGTTTTTTGTGGGAACCTAAGGATAAACAAAAGTTGCTTAAGGCTTAGAGTATCTAAGTGAGGAAGAGACCATAAAGGAGCTGCCGTCATCCCGGCTCCAATTAAAGCATACCTACCACAAGGACTAAAGGCTAGTGATGTTATATAACCCATACTATCTTCAAGTTTTAATATAGTAGTGCCAGTAGCTATATCCCATAAGCGAGCAGTTTTATCACAAGATCCAGTTAAAGCATATTTGCCACAAGGACTCAATGCTACTGATTCTATATTAGCAGTGTGGCCTTTAAGCTCTTGTATAGTATCACCTGTAGCTACATCCCATAAGCGAGCAGTTTTATCACAAGATCCAGTTAAAGCATATTTACCACAAGAGCTAAATGTTACTGAATTTACAGCAGCGATATGACCTTTAAGCTCTTTTATAGTAATACCAGTAGTTAAATCCCATAAACGAGCAGCATAATCCTCTGATCCAGTTAAAGTATACTTACCACAAGGACTCAATGCTACTGATTTTATCCAACCAGTAGGCCCTTTAAGCACTTGCATAGTATCACCTGTAGCTAGGTCCCATAAACGAGCAGCTTTATGCCAAGATCCAGTTAAAACGTACTTACCACAAGGGCTAAATGCTACTGATATTATCCAACCAGTAGGGCCTTTAAGCACTTTTATAGTAGTACCAGTAGCTAAATTCCATAAGCGAGCAGTTATGTCAGATGAACCAGTTAAGGCATACTTACCACAAGGGCTAAATACTACTGAATTTACCCAATCGGTATGGCCTTTAAGCTCCTGTATAGTAGCACCAGTAGCTATATCCCATAAACGAGCAGTTTTATCATCTGATCCAGTTAAAGCATACTTACCACAAGGGCTCAATGCTACTGAATTTACAGCCCCAGCATGGCCTTTAAGCTTTTTAAATGAAGCAGGTAGAGCTTTATATAAAGCATCTTTATATTTCACTAATACTTTGTCTTTAAGTCTTTGTTGCACCTCTTCAGGGATACTAGAGATAACAGCAGAAAGCTCTTTTTGTGATGTTTGAGAAAGTAATGCTTCTATAGTTTTATCAGCTGCTCGATCTTGCAAAGAAGTTAAGGAGCTGTAACTGTTTGAAAGAGTTAAAAGAAGGAAGATAAAAACAATTGATTTATGAAAGTTAGTCATGAGAAATGTCCCTAATAAAGTTAAGATTTAGTAATGGTTTTTATAAAAGGTTACTGAATAGTACAATAACTTTTTTTAGTTTCCGGCTCCGATAAACCTTTTATAAACTTAGCTGTAAACTCTTTGTTATTAAAAAGGCCAACAGCAAACGGATAAAGGCCTACTTTATTAGGTTTTATCAACCCCTTATTCTTACCTTCAACCTCAAGTAAATACGCTAACACTTTCTTGCTTGGACATATACTACCATTTTCTATATGACCTCTAAATGCATAGTGCCATAGATTATCACCTGCTTTATCAATGGTATATACTGTGTTAAACCCTTTTTTTACTAAAGCTTTAACAGTATCAATATCGTCGTTTGCAGTTGCACAAAAAAGCTGTTTACGTCTAAAATCTATATAAGCCTTAACTAAGGGATTAATCGTATAGTCTTTAGTTGGTAATATTCCATAAGGATCTAGTGTTGATGACAATGAGTTCAGTAAACTTTGTGTATCTTTATCCCCTAGATTAATGGTTTTTTGTGGGAACCTAAGGATAAACAAAAGTTGCTTAAGGCTTAGAGTATCTAAGTGAGGAAGAGACCATAAAGGAGCTGCCGTCATCCCGGCTCCTATTAAAGCATACTTGCCACAAGGACTAAAGGCTAGTGATGTTATATAACCCATACTATCTTCAAGTTTTAATATAGTAGTGCCAGTAACTAAATCCCATAATCGAGCAGTATTATCATAGGAGCCTGTTAAAGCAAAATTGCCACAAGGACTAAATGCTACTGAACGCACTTGAACAGTATGACCTTTAAGTTCTCTTATAGTAATACCAGTAGTTAAATCCCATAAACGAGCAGTATTATCATGTGATCCAGTTAGAGCATACTTGCCGCAAGGACTAAATGCTACTGAATAAACACGATGACTATGGCCTTTAAGCTCTTTTATAGTAGTACCAGTAGCTAAATCCCATAAGCGTGCACTGTTATCAAGAGATCCAGTTAAGACATACTTACCACAAGGGCTAAATGACACTGAGTTGACCCAACTATTATGAACTTTAAATTCTTGTATGGTGGTGCCACTAGCTAAATCCCATAAACATGCAGTTTCATCACCGGACCCAGTTAAAGCAAAATTGCCACAAGGACTGAATGCCACTGAGCATATCTCACGACTATGGCCTTTAAGCCTTTTTATAATAGTGCCAGTAGCTAAATTCCATAAGCAGGCAGTTTTATCCCGTGACCCAGTTAAAGCACGATTGCCACAAGGGCTAAATGCTACTGATTCTATATCATTAGTATGTCCTTTAAACTCTTTTATAATAGTAATAGTAGTTAAATTCCATAAGCGAACAACTCCATCAACAGACCCAGTTAAAGCACGCTTACCACAAGGACTAAATGCTACTGATACTATATCATTAGCATGGCCTTCAATTTTAAGCTTTTTAGGCTGAATAGCTAGAGCTTTATTTAAAATATCCTTATATTTTTCTAGTAGTTTACCTTTAAGTTTTTGTTGTACCTCTTGAGGTATGCTAGAGATAACAGCAGACACCTCTTCTTGAGATGTTTGAGAAAGTAATGCTTCTATAGTTTTATCAGCTGCTAAGTCTTGCAAAGAAGTTAAAGAGCTGTAACTGTTTGAAAGGGTTAAAAGAAGGGTGATAAAAATAATTGATTTAGGGAAATGGATCATGAGCAGGCTCTCTTTTCAATTTATTATTTAGGCATAGTTTTATAATTAATTTTATATATATAATGCAAAATGTCAAATTAAACGTATGTTTAATAGAGTATATTCCTGATAGCGAGAGCCAATCCATCTAGTTTTAGCTTCTACGAATTCTAATACAGCCACCCTTTACCCAGCGCCAATTATTTTTTACTTGTAAATATAATACTATCTGTTACTATTATACTATTAATAATTACATAAAATCACAAGGATGCTCTATGATTACCATAACCAATAAAATCTTTATTTTCGCCTTACTACTCTGTATTGCAAGCCCTTACCAGTCTTACGCTATGGACAGCCTAGGTGAAAAACAACTACTTTCTCATGAGCTAGACGAAAGCCCTTCTTGTTGCAATAAAAGATTTTAATCTTAAAAACGCAAAAAGAGCACTTAAAAATGGAGCTGATGTTAATTTTTGTTATCAAGTCTCTCACACTAACTTTGCTCAAACTGACTGGACACCTTTAATGAAAGCTGTAGCAGAGCTCTGTTACTCTATAGTGAGCAGTCAATGTAGACTTAATGGCGTTATGGTGTATGGCTCAAGGGCTATTAAAGCAGAATATAAAGAAAAAATTTCAAATCTTTATACCATTATTGAAACTCTTGTTAATGCACCAGAAATAAACAAAGAATATTGCAGTTCCAAAGGGATAAGTGCTGCATCAATTTGCAGACAAGCGCTAAAACTCTTATCTTTAGAAACGTTAATACCACCTTACAAAACCCGTACACCTGAAAAAGACTATGTACAATTATTGCAGCATCTTGCTAACACATTATCATCATCTAACGGCTCTGGTCAATTGCAAGAGGAACTCGATAGTACTGCTTTCTATGATCAAAATAGAGATTCAGAAGACATTTCAGATTCAGAGCATTTTCATCATGCTACAACAGTAAACAAAGATCAAAAACTACCGATAGTATTTAGCCCTAATTATGATATCTCAGCATACGGAATTGAAAGATTTCACCCTTTTGATGCAAAAAAGTATGGTAAAATTTGGAACTTATTAACTCAAACTATACAGTTAAACACTGATGCTATTTACACTCCTACTTCAGTGTCTGATGAGGATTTAGCTCTTGTTCATACACCTCAATACATTTCATCGCTTAAAAGTTCTACTACATTAGGTATTTTAGCAGATATGGATAGTCTTGGATGGCTACCAAACCGATTTGTAGAAAAAATATTACTTGACCCTGTTAAGCTTGCAACTGGAGGCACTATTTTAGCTTCACAATTAGCACTTAAGCATGGCTGGGCAATTAATATATCAGGTGGTTATCATCATGCAAAGTCACAAGAACTTGTACGAGGATTTTGTATTATAAATGATATTTGTATTGCTGCTAAAAAAGTACAAGCGCTCCATTCTGATGATTTTCGCATTATGATTGTTGATCTTGATGCTCATCAAGGTAATGGACATGAAGAGCTGGTTAAAAATGACAGGAATATAGCTGTTTTTGATATGTATAACAAAGATACATGGCCAGCAGATTACCCATGTCAAGAAAGAATAAACTTTGACTATCCTTTACAAGCAAAAACTCAAGATAACAACTATATGCAGTTGTTAATTCAGGAGCTTCCAAAAGCAATAGAACAGGTAAAACCGCATTTAATTATTTATAACGCAGGCACTGATATCTACGAGAAAGATCCTCTTGGTATGCTTTCTATTACACGTCAGGGAATAATTAAAAGAGATGAGTTTGTCTTTAGAACAGCACTAAACGGCTCTATTCCAATCGTTATGGTACTTTCAGGTGGTTACCATGCTGATAGCTACTCAATTATTGCAGAATCTATTGAGAACCTGTGGCGCAAACTTTTAGTTCATACATACGAGCAACAATAACAAACACAATTATAAAGAGCTCTCTAACACTAGAGAGCTCTTTAGTTTACTTTAACTAACATCCGTATAACATTTTAATTTTAAGCTTCGATTTCTTTAAAGCTTACTGCTTAGCTTAGCTGTATCTTTGGTTCTATTACTAACACCAACTAGAGGATGTATAAGTATTTACACGCCTCATCCACCCAACTAAAAAAGCAAGACGTCTATAATCAGGAGCTGAATGTTCAATAATGGTATATATTTAATAAGAAATTCTTTCGATATGTTGCTACCAAAAAGATCAATACCTTCTAGCAAAAAACTTGCTGACATTTTTAAAGGACGATGGAACACTATGCTTACCCAACCAACTTTAGGCAAGTATATCTTATTGTCTTTTACTTTAACACGTTGAGGGTACGCAATAGACTGGTAAGTATGCTTATTTTTAAATTGAGGGAAACGAGCTCTTTAGCTAAAGCTGTAATGCTTGGCTATCAGCTTCTTTAAGCCTAGGATACTCTGTTTTTAGAAGAACAAGACGTTTAACAAGGTCATATTTTGAGATATGCTTTTTGTCTGCAGCATAGAGCTCTTTTCTGTAACATAAAGCGTTATTATAAACAAAACGAATACACCCAAATTGCTGAGCTAAGCACTCTTGCTGCTTTTTGTTTGGATATATTCTAAACTTATATGCTTTGTTCATAGTACTGTAGTTTGATCTTTAATCTAATGACTTTATAGTATTTATTCTACCACATTTTGATGTTTTTGTACATCTTAAAAAAAAGAAAATTTAATTTAATACTCGGGTTTATCACCCACCTAAAGGAAGGTGTCTTACCGAGTAAACTTTGATAATATCCCGCAAAATCATTCAATAAGTGGTTGGCAAAATTGGGTTCTTTGATTAAGCTTAATCAAACGGTAGAAATGTAAAAAGGGTGTAATACTTATGAAGAGTGTAATAAGTTCATTTAATACAAACTTGTTTTTATGAGGACAACTATGAAGAATTATATATTTCTCTTTGCATCCTTATGTGCAGCTTATCCTGTTTATGCAGGCAAAAATGCGAGAGCAGCTTTCTTGCGACAGATGGCTGCATATGAAGCAATGGGTAAAGCTAATGGAGAGATTAAACATGATGTCAATTGCCCCCGTACTGGTCGTGGCTGCCCTCAATGCAACTTAACAGAGTGGCGAGAACAAGGTCAATCAGACAAAAAATAGCATTATTTTGGGTGATACGCGTACATTAAGAAGTGGGGTTTAATCTCTTTTAATTACCCAGATGTCTATAGTAAAAGATGGGCTTAGAAAAAACTAAGCCCATCTTTTACTATATGAGTTAAATTTCTGGAACATTAAAAATTAGCTATTATCTTGTAAGAATTTATGCCCAATTTTTACCCATATTCTAAAGCGACCATGTACAAAAGTTTGACGGCCATAATAACCTGGCAATTTGTGCCATTGTACGCCCGTTTTCACTACACACACAACACCACTTAAAACTATTTTTGGGGCTTTTAATGGTCTTCACACTTTAGATTTTTTTTCTGGAATAATATTTATGATTTCATTCCACATATTTTCTGATATCCTAAACAAAAAAGATGCTCTATTTATTTAATTTTCGGATAAACTCTAATATTGTAATTAACCCCTGAAAGATTTTAAGCATGCTTAATAATATTTGCATTACAGCTAAAATAAATCCTGATCTTGATGGTGTAGCCTGTGCTTTCGGCTATGCAGACTTATTAAGTAAGCAGCACATAAAAGCCGAGCCCTGTGTCTTTGGCATACCCCAATCTGAGGTCCAATATTTTATAAAAGAACAGAATATTTTAATAAACATTTCTGATGATAATAATATTTTTTCGCAATGGGATAAATTTATTCTTGTTGATGCTTCATCCATGAAGGGTATGCCCCATGTCGTTAAATCTGAATTGGTGGAAGAAGTAATTGATCATAGAGTAAGTGAACCTGAAAAAGAATTTCCTAATGCCAAAATACAAAATGAATTAGTTGGAGCAGCAGCTACGCTTATTGTAGAACGTTTTATGAAAGCAAATATCTTGCCAGAATATAAAAGTGCACAATTATTGTATGGAGCTATTTTTCATAATACTTTAAATTTTATTACCGCTAATTCAACCGAGCGAGATAAAAAAGCTACACAGTTTTTAGAGCTCAACTTTGGACTATCTCGATCATTAATACAAAGCATGTTTGATTACGCTTCAAAAGAGATCATTGATAATTTGCATGATGCAATAATCAATGATGCAAAACAGTTTAAAGGTTTTAATTTTTATCAATTGGTTATGTCAAATGTGGAATATAAAAAACTAGAAAAAACTATATCGAAAATAATAGTTCAAGAAGACACGAAATATCCATGTCAATGGTCTATTTTGAATGTAGTAGATGTTAATAAAAAGGTATCTTATTTATATGTTCCATCCCAGATAGGTCAAACAATAGTCTCACAGAATCTTGAATGTAAATTTATTGATTCGTGGGCAAATATACCTGCAGCGTTAAGAAAAGAGATTATGCCAAAAATTGATCTCTAAAGCTCTTTTTACCTGTATATTACAAGAAAAATCAAGTACATAAAAACAAAGGCTTCTCGGTTATAAAAAGCTTTAGCCTGAACCTTGTTCATGATTACGCTAAAAACTCAACCGAATCTAAATAAGCTCGTGATGTTTTCAAAATAAATTCCATTCTTTTTTCAGGGACATCAAATGGCACTTCTACAATATGATATCCCATGTCTATATAAAACTTTTTAAGATACGAATGTAATTCTAGCGATTTTTCCGGGCTACAAAGGTGGTGTTTGTTATACAGATGAATTGGCAATGATCAAGAAAAAAAATAATAGCGTACATATCTTTTTTAGCAACATCGGTTATATAGTGCGGCATTTTAATATTATAATAGTTTCCAAAAGCAACGACATCAATTGTGCTTCTATCTAGAAATGCAAATTTATTTTTATCCAATGAATTTTCAAGTGCTAGTTGTTTCTCCATTAATTTCATTCTAAATGCTAGTGAATTTGAAGCAAACCAAAACTCTTCTAAACAATTATTTTGCTTTGCTTCATCAAATAAAAGAGTCAATACTTCAGGAATTGTTTGGTACCCTTGCTTTTTCAATAAATTAATTACCGTAGTCTTCCCACATCTGCTCCGCCAGTTAATACAAATCGGCAACAAGCATCCAACGCATTACAAAGAGATAAAGATAGAAAAATAATACTAGCATTTTTAATCATACTATTATCCTTTAAATCTAAAAAACCGTTTAATTAAATGCTAGATTATAGCAATTGACAAGCATGATGCTACCTACTTGAGGTGTTAGGAACAACGAATTTAAAATTAGCATAAGATTAAGCACAATTCAAACAATATATTCATCATTTGGTATTCGACAGTTTACCCATGACAACTATGAAAACAAAATTCGTAGCTGATTGTTTATATATTATGGTGCTGACTTGAATGGTTATATGATCGCAGGCAGAGGTTAGCTATGTAATACATACTCGACGCACTTTTTCTAACATTAGCTCAAAGCATGTATTACATCAGCGACTCTAACAATTTTACAAGCTCTGCTCATTGGATTTCAACTCAAAGTACAAAGCATTACACGTTGTATTCAATCAAGACAAATTTTACAAACCATCATCAATAATGTCAGAGCTTTTCGAGTAAATGCTGACGTACCTGCTCATATGCTGCATCAGGATCAAATGTCAAAATATGACGTGGCAATAATGGGGCTATATCTTCGCGAAATTCTTTATTTTTTAGTTTTGCTTCCATATTACTCAAAAATGACTCTTGAGAAATAGCACGCTGTTCATATCGCATATATTCTAGAAAACAGCGTATTATTTCATCCTTATTCAAACCATCAATCGTAGTAAGCGCGGTATAAAGATCATACAAATCACGGCCCTTCCGACGCTGATAGAGTGCACGCAACTTTGTACCCAATAATTCTTCAATACGATATGATCGCACTAGAGCAGTACCAGAATGCCATGATGAGGTACTCACAAATTCATAATCTTGAAATCCAAGAATAGAAAAATGCTCACGCGTATTAATTTCAAGCTTTAATCGCAAAACCAAACCCTCTTCACTTGTCGTTTTATAGGTAAGAGTTGCGCCTGCTTTGGTACCATCATATGTTGGTTTACCAAGTAAGGGATCCATTATTTCTCTAATAATGGTGAGCGTGGGTCCAATAGGACCTGTCGTTATTTGAACGAGATCAATATCTTCTGAATACCGTGATGCTGGCTTAAAAATAAGCTTGTTTAATGCTGTGCCACCACGAAAGGCCAAGGTTTCTTTAAGAATGGGATGGGTGTATAGTTTAAGTAGCATTGTCGTTAAAAGCAAATCTTGCTCTACTTGTTGTAAGTTGCCCCAAGGCACATTTTCTGTCCATTCTAAAATATAGTTTCTTGGTATCATGCTACCTCCAACGAATCATTGATAATAATTTTCCAACGACTACTTCTTGGGCCTTCTTTGATGTGATAATCAGGCCGAAGTGAAACGTACTCAATTTTGCGTTCTAGTAAACGGTTCTCAATAATTTGTGCTAATCCATGCAGTGCCATAATTTCAAGAATATATCCTAAACGCTGAAGTGCTGATTCATTAGACTCAATTTTTATTATCTGGTCGAACAAAACAAAGTCGCATTCTTCTGCAAGAACTTTTATAACAACAGCCGCATTACTTAAATACCCTGCAACTTTATAAAACTTCACTAAATCAACAATAGTTTGCTCTTTGGTAGAAACATTTACATAGCCTGTTGCTACTTTCATGCTAGTCTTTGCTGCAAGAGAACAATGCTTAGATACATGAAATTCTATACTACTACGTTCTAAGGTTATACTCTTCATCATTTTATCGGTAATTACTTGTAAGACCATAGGCTGTTGCTCAGTTGCCCCATAAAAAGCTGCTGCGCTTAAAAGGCCTATATAATATTCACGCTCAAGATACTGCATTAAAGGTCCGACAATCCAATTGGGCGGCAGAGAACCAAGATGGTAATATTCAGGCGAAATGATCATATAAAAATCGCCTAAGAGCCTTTTTATAGCCTTCTTTTTCGAAAGCCTATAGGCCTGATAGCGGAACTTGTTTTGATCAAGCCCCAACGCGGATATCGCTTCTTGCTTCAAGAAGAAAAATTTGCCACGAGCAAGAAGGGTTAAAATATAGTCATTTAAGGATTTCATATTCTAATTGTTGCATTTTTCGCATCATTTTGTAAACAAAATCCTTAAACTATTTATACAATATTAATGGATATATGCATCCTGCCGCGCATAACAGCATTTTTTACGTTTTTTATAGAAAATCAGCGTTTTTTAGAAAAATTGCCCCTAGCAGGACCACACAATTTTTATCGTGGTGGAAATTTATCGGTATATGATTCAGAAGTAAAACAATCTCTTGAACAACTAAAGAGAATAATTGATAGCGATAAAATAGTTGATCTTTGGGGCGCTGCTATACAAACTTACTGGAATAAAAAGCCAGTATGGCTTCATGGTGATTTGAGTGCTGGTAACATTATTTTAAGAAATAACACCTTAGTAGCCATAATTGATTTTGGATGCATGGCCATTGGAGACCCAGCTTGTGATTTAGTCATAGCTTGGAATTTTTTAGATAAAAAAAGCAGAGAGCTTTTTAAAGCACATTTAAATTTAGATTCAGACACATGGCTTAGAGCTAAAGGTTGGGCTTTATGGAAAGCGCTTATTACCCTTGCTTCACTAAAAGATAAATCAAGTCCTGAAGCTATTAGACAAAAATTAGTTATTGAAATAATTTTACATGAACAATAGCTTTTACCAAGAAAAAGGTTGCCCAACAGTTATTATTCCCAATCATAAGGAATTATCAAAAGTCTTAGAGCACGCTTTAATTAAACTCTTAGAAGCTCAGAAGTGAAAGCACTGCAAAATATTTACTGGATCTATCAACCCGAGCACATGAATTATTTGTAAGTTCGGAAGTAGAGGAAAAACGGCAATTAGTGAAATTGGTACTTTCGAACTTGAGACTAAGTCGCCGAAACCTGCTCTACGACGCTGTTAAACCGTTTGATATGATACTGAAAATTAACGGTGAACAAATATGGTGCGCCCGGTAGGACTCGAACCCACAACCTACAGATCCGAAGTCTGACGCTCTATCCATTGAGCTACGGGCGCGCACGAGTTTTTATTTACTTATAAGTATACTTACCTTCAAGAAAAAAGCTAGATAGAAAAGCTTTTACTGTTTATAGCAAAACTACTAAAGCATTTCTTTTAGCTATCTATTTAATTGAGCAGCTTAATAATCTATACTTATACTTAGTAGAAGTTAAATTAATATATTTATTATTCAGGAACTAAGCATGAAATTACTCTACCTAAGTCTCTTACTAGCAGCCACAGTACATGTGTATGCTTATAATGAGCAAGATTATCAAGCTGCAAAAGATGGCATTAAACAATTAAGCAACGCAGACTTATCCAATGCAAACCTAGTTGGAATAGATTTAAGCAATACAGATTTATCGAATGCTAATCTTTCGCATGCTCAACTGGCATTTAGCAATTTACAAGAATCTGATTTAACTCAAGCACAGTTAGTAGGGGCTGATTTAACGAATGCTCAACTATCTCACGCAACTTTACATACAACTGACTTATCTAATGCTTGTTTAACAAATGCTTGCTTACAAAATACTAATGCTACTAATGCTAACTTTACTAATTGCACTGGTGTTTTACTTGACTTAAAAAATGCGCATATAGAAAATGCACGCTTTATAGGTGCGCGCTTAATAAAATCCCATTTTAATGGAGCTCAAGCAACCTCTGCTTATTTTACTCATGCAGATTTAACGGGAGCTAATTTTATGGGCACTATACTAGAGCATGCTAATTTTGACAAAGCTATCTTGGTAGATATAAAAACTACAGATACTCGTTTACTGGAATTTTTTAATCCCTGTATATTACCAGCAGAGCCACCTATAAGCCAAGCAGCTCTAGAAGCAGCAGCTGCCACACCTAAAGAAGAACTAGATCAAGATCAATTAGCCCAACAAGTTAGTGCTAAAGAAAAAGCATACACTTATCAAGATGGCCTGGGTAAATCGTACATATTTAATTTAAAAAATAGAGCATTTGAACAAATAGCCTCGTTTATGAATAGTCCTAGCAAGTTAAGAGAGAGATTAAGCAACTTACTATCAAGCTCGGACTCTAATAGCAACTCAAATTCAAATGGTGGTGGAGACAGGTTACGTAGAACTTATTCTCGTTTGCC
>JACDHA010000034.1 GCA_013821315.1 Candidatus Dependentiae bacterium
AGTGCCTAGACTTTCTAATGAAGATTACTCTACTAATATTCTAGTTAAAGCATATGTCGATCTTAAACGTAGACAATTACTGCAAGCAGCTGCTTATGACGATATTGACACAGTAACAGCTCTTCTTAAAAAAGGTTTTTGCCTAAACACATGTGATAAAGCAGGTAATACCTTATGGCATTATGCTTTTAAAGGTTCTGCTGGTAAAGCAAGTGCAAAAGTTCTTGAATTTTTAGCTACATTAGAAGGCACAGAAAAAGGCTTTAAGAAAGCAAATAAAGCAGGAATACCCTCTTTTGTTGAAGGCCTTATCTATAATAAAGACTTTACTCAACGGTTTATAGCTACTTATTGCAATAAACAACCTCAATGGAGTTATAAAGATATGTTATCTCATTGTTCGATTCAATAACTACCTTAAAGATTTTTTTAGGGGAATTTGCTTATACCCAGCTTATGCCAATCTTCTTCAAATTTAGCCATGCCCTTAGTTGTTAATGGATGGTCTGCTAACGACTCAAAAAGTGTTACTGGCAAAGTAGCTATATCAGCGCCCGCAAGAGCTACTTGATGTACATGCGAGACACTGCGTAGTGACGCTGCTAGAATTTGAGTCTTAACGCCGTAGGTGTTATAGATAGTGCGTAAATCTTTTATAAGCTGTAATCCATCAGAATCAATATCATCAAGACGACCAACAAAAGGTGATATATATTTTACGCCAAGCTTACCCATTAAAAGACCTTGAACAGCTGAAAACAATAAAGTAATATTAATACCTACTCCTTCAGCAACAAGTTTTTTAATAACAGGTAGATATTCTGTGTAGCAAGGAATTTTTACCACTACATTAGGTGCTATTTGTGCGATAGTTTTAGCTTGCTCGTACAATGCTTGAGGATCACGTTCAGTGACTTCTATGCTTACGTCATGAGGATAAACTGTCTTACAAATAGTGACAAGCAAATCACGCAGATTTCCGCTTTCTTTGCTTAGCAAAGTTGGATTGGTAGTTATACCATCTACAAGACCCGTTTGTATACCTTTTTTTATACTATCAACATTAGCTGAATCTAGAAATAGTTTCATGAACTTGTATCTTTCAAGATTAAGTATTTCTACTTTGTTCGCACTAAAGCTAGTGTAAAATAAAAAGAGCGACTACCGCAATAGTCGCTCTTTTTATTAAAATGTTAGCAAGTAAGTTACGAAACTATAAAGTTAATAAGCTTATCTTGAATGTAAATAGTCTTATTAATCTGTTTGCCTTCAAGCCATTTAGCTATAACCTCTTGTGCAGGAGCAGATACCTGATGCTCAGTTGCACCCACAGGCATTTCTAAAGTACCGCGCAATTTAGCATTAACCTGAATAGCAATAGTAGTCTGATGTTTAGCAGCTAGACTTGGCTCATAGCTTGGCCAGCTACAATCATCAACTGATTTATTGAACAGCTTTTCAAGCAATTCACTTGCCATAAAAGGTGCCATACAGGAAAGCATTACACACACTTTTTCAGCACTATCAGAGCTTAGTTGCACAGAATTATTAGCAATATCGTTCATAAATTCCATAAAAGAAGATATGGCTGTATTAGGCTTAAACAAGTCTATACGCTCTTGGAAGTCTTTCATAAACCGGTGTAGTCGCCGCGTTACTTCGTTGTCTTCTTGCTTATTAGCACTCAAAATAGATTCGGGCTTAGTCATATACGTCCATAAACGCATTAAAAAGCGCTTAATACCCTCAAGACCAGCATCTTGCCATTCACAATCAAGTTCTGGCGGTCCCATAAACAAAATATACATACGTAGCGCATCTGAGCCATATGTTTTTACTATATCATCTGGGTTAACTACATTACCTTTAGATTTAGACATTTTCTCTACATTACCAGATTTTTCAGAGTATTTATTTACCATACCCTGATTAAATAGCTGAGCAAACGGTTCATCAAATGATAAATAGCCCAAATGATACAACACTTTTACATAAAAACGTGCGTAGAGTAAATGTAAAATAGCATGTTCAACGCCACCAACATACAAATCTACTGGAAGCCAGTACTGCATATCTTCGGGGTTAAAAGCACCATCTTTAAAATCTGGATTTGGATAGCGCAAGAAATACCAACATGATCCAGCCCACTGAGGCATAGTATTAGTTTCACGTTTTGCAGGACCATGACATTTAGGACAACTAACATTTACCCACCAATCAATACCAGCCAGAGGTGATTCACCTGTTCCTGTTGGTTGATAATTTTCTACTTCAGGAAGCAGTACGGGCAGTTGATCTTCAGGCACTGGCACTACACCACAGATGCCACAATGAATAAGCGGTATCGGCTCGCCCCAATAGCGCTGACGAGAAAATATCCAATCACGTAGTTTATACGTAACTTTACGCTCAGCAAGATTTTTTTCTACCAAAAAGTCTGTAATTTTATTTTTACCATACGTATGAGCTTCTTGGCCACTAAAGCTTTCACTGTTAATAAGCCTACCGTCGCCTTCATAAGCCGTCGTAAGGGTACCATGAGCATCAAGCTGTATTTCTTGGGCGCTTATTACTTGTTTTATAGGCAGATTAAACTGCTTAGCAAACTCAAAATCACGTTCACAGTGCGCAGGAACACCCATTACAATACCAGTACCATAATCTTTAAGCACATAGTTAGCCAAATAAAGGGGTACTTGCTCATTGGTAAGTGGATGCACAGCATAAGCTCCAGAGAATATCCCTGTTTTTTCGTGCATATTTTTTAGTCGCTCCGTACCTGTCATAGAAGTAAACTGCTGCTGATAAGCTTCTACAACTGCTTGTTGTTTACCAGGAACAATTTTTGCTACTAAATCATGATCTGGTGCTATAACAATAAACGTTACGCCGTACAATGTATCAGCGCGTGTCGTGTATACGGGCAAATCTAGCCAATCACCATTAGTAAGCTGGCTTTTAAAAGTAACGTAGGCGCCTTCACTTTTGCCAATCCAGTTACGTTGCATAGTCTTAACTTTTTCAGGCCATGCAAGTTTATCAAGCCCCGATATAAGCTGTTCTGCAAATTGAGTAATCTTGAGCACCCATTGGCGTACATTTTTATGGAGCACCTCTGTACCACAACGCTCACATCCATTACCTACAACTTCTTCGTTAGCAAGCCCGGTTAAGCATGAAGGGCACCAGTTAATAGGCAAATAAGACTCATAAGCAAGTCCAGCTTTAAACATTTTTAAAAATATCCACTGAGTCCATTTATAATATTCTGGATCGGTAGTATTAATTTCTTTTGACCAATCGTACAAAGCACCAATTTCTTTAAGCTGAGTTTTAAAATGGGCTATATTGGACGCAGTACCACTAGCTGGATGAATACCTTTTTTGATAGCATCATTTTCTGCAGGAAGACCAAAAGCATCCCATCCCATAGGATGCAAAATATTATATCCTTCAAGCCATTTTATACGTGTGTATACATCTGAAAGTACGTAACCACGCCAATGACCAACATGGAGTCCTGAACCTGAAGGATAAGGAAACATATCCAAACAATAAAATTTTTTACCTGAACCAGTAGTCCTTGTCTGACCAAGCGGTTTGGTATCCCATAAGCGTAACCACTTATGTTCAACATCTTTTACATTATACTGCATAGAAAAGTACCTAAAATTAGAATTTATGAGCCTATCAAATTAAAAGAATAGTACTATGAAGAGTATCACAGTGGTCCAAAAATTCAACTTGCCCGCTCTTAATTACATTGAGATTTATTTCAATAATAATTTTTATAATAATATAATTTATTTAATTTGACAAAATTTTAAAATAGTTTTACTATTATGGTATACGTATCTCAACTTTCACTACACTACTATTTTAATTGTTATTTTAAAGGACCCTTATGTTTATACGCCCTTTTTTTATTACTTTTTGTATGTTACTTAGCCAAATAACTTATACTATGCAGTATGATCAACAGCTTATAGATGCTGCTAAAATAGGTGATAGAGCAACAATGCAAGACCGCCTTGTAAACCATGGAGCAGATATTAATGCTGCCGACCAATTAAATCCTTCAACAGTGCATACTGCTCTTATATATGCTATAGAAAATGGCCATACGCAAATCGTAAAATTTTTAATAGAAAATAATGCTGATATTAAAGGACCAAATCACTGTAAGTATGCAGCTTTAACAACTGCTATAAATTGCCATAAACTTGAGATAGTAACATTATTACTTCAAGCAGGTCTTGATGTTAACTACTCAAAGATGTGTTCCGCTCCTAATACTCCTTTAACTTTTGCTCTAGCACACAGTCACACTTCCGGCTCTCTTGGAGATCCAAAGCGCTTTACAAGTCATGTGGCAAGCAAGCAATGCATTGACTTAGCAGAACTCTTACTTGATTTTAAAGCCAACCCTGATTTAGCAGATCAAAACTACCATACAGCTCCTTTGACGTCAGCTGTAATGTGTAGATGCTCTTTGCTTGCTGAATGTTTACTTACCTATGACGCAACAATACCAGAAGTATTTGCTAACAATCCCGTGCTAATTAAAGCTCTGAAAAACCAAGCTGAACTTAATCAAGCAGTTGCTAATAAAAACTTTTTAGCAGTACGAAGTCTTTTACAAAAAGGCGTCTATTGTAATAAAGCAGCTAAAGCTTTTATTAATCAAAAATTATTTGATCTTATACAAGCTGATGACGTTGCTTCACTTATAAGCTTATTAAAACTTGGCTTTGGATTATATACATGTGATAAAGATGGCAATACACCTTTACATACTGCTATAGCATCAAGAAGCGATAAAGTTACAAGCTTGCTTATCTATTTACTTTATAAAACTCAACTCATTGATAAATATTTATTTAAGAAAAATAATGCTGGATTTACTCCGCTTGATTTAGCACTTCAAAATAACCACAAGATGGTTGCATTAATTGCAGGCATGGAAAGACCAGCAAGTACTGGCTGGTGTACTATCTCTTAAAAATAATTTATTGGTTCTGCATAAAGAGGTTACAGAATTATCTGTAGCCTCTTTTTTGTAACTGAGTAGTGCTGTCTAAGCAATCTGGTATACTGACAACAGTACATTTTTGCTTAAGGATTATTTATGAATACACAAAATCAAACACCTGTAGTACCACAAGTTCATGACGAACTTATCTTAGTTGTTAAACGCTCAAAGCTTTTTCCTGAAGGAGATTGGCAAGGCCTTAAACAAGTAGATTCTGAGCAGTATTTAGCTCTTATTGAACAAGAAAAAGAATTTTTGCCGCGATCACTTATGGAAACTGATCCTGTATATAAACAGATTATACCCTACTTAGTTTTTACGCATGAAGGTAAATATTTTTTGATGCAACGCCAATCAAAAGCGACTGAACAGCGTCTTAAAAACAAATACTCCCTTGGTATTGGTGGGCACATTCGCCAAGAAGATATCACCAGCTCAGATATTATAGATTGGGCTGCGCGAGAATTTGAAGAAGAAGTAGACTACCAAGGCTCTTATAGTGTAAAAACACTTGGTATTTTAAATGATGACTCTAACGCTGTAGGTGAAGTACACGTAGGACTTGTATTACTACTTACTGGTAATCAAGCAAGTATTTCTGTTAAATCAGAACTAAAAAGCGGCCAACTGCTTTCGCTTGAAGAATGTCTCACTTATTATGATTCAATGGAATCGTGGACACAAATAGTAGTAGATTTTCTTAAAACTAAATAAATTACGCAAATACATTTGAGGGACAAGAATTCTTGTCCCCACTTTTTTTATAAAATAATAGGTAAGGTGTTTGACCTATAGCTGACAGCTGAGTTTTAGCACATCCATACGTTTCAAAGTCTTCTATATAATTACACTGTGTTATACTAGCGTCGTTACAATAATGCCATATATTTGATTTAATATCTTTAGTATAAGCAACATAGTGTCCACCGTCTAATGACCCTATGTGAGCTACAAAGCCTACAAGTTGATAACTAGTCCGTTGGCCCTTACTTCCTGCTGGCACTTCTAGATTAGTAAGATTAACTTTAACAGGTGTTGTAATTTTTCTTAAAAGATTATCAAACCGTTTAAGTTGAACAACAAGTATTTCAGGAGCATTTTGTAAGCTGAGTTGTTTGGTAGCTTCATTTTTAGTTTTACACTTGGAACAGTAATACTTGTTATCATCTTTAAGATGCTCTGCAGCAAAAAAGTTCTCTAAACAGCCTTGCACCGATTGAGAGCAATTTAGGTCTAAATTTAACTCAGTAGCATGATCATAAGTTGTATATTTTGTTTTGCAGCTACTACATGTTACAGATGATTCTAAACCTACGCTAAAGAGCTTCTTAATAGAAGAGCTACTTTGACTTGCTTGTGCAATTACTGTATTGACAACCAAATAAGCATCTTCTTGGCTACCAGGTACAGCATCAATAGCCTGCCACATTTTTCTGCAAAAATGTAAAGGATTCACTACACTTTGATTTTCTGTAAGCTTTTTAGAAAGTATTTGGTACTCGTAAAGCAAACCAGGACTATAAGTACTTTTTAAGATCTCTCTATTAAATTGTTCTAAAGCAAAAAAGCATTGTAAAGAAGCATTAATGTAGCATGTGTTACCATTATTGATCAAACCGCTAGGCTTATGAGCACCTACAAATTGAGTTTGAGGAACAAAAGAAAACAGAACAAGCATACTGCGCCACAGCCAATAGGCTAGATAATTTTTCATATAAAACGCTTTCATCTAAAACAGCTATTTTATCTATTAGTATAAACTATTGTCGCTGCTAAAGAAAAAGCCTCTAAAAAGGAAGCTTGTTAAGTGGGCTATATGCTTTTCTTGATCGTATGACAGTTGCCAAATGAGCTTGTAACTTTTTATTGACTGTATAGTCACTAATACTGTTCGATCTGTTGTAAATATACAAACTATCTTTAATACAGCGAATATGACCTCTAGATGCCATTTCAATCATAGGCAACATAAAAGCAACATCTCCCGTCATAGTAAAAAAGTCACCTTTATATAATAAATCTTGTTTTTTTATCTGCTTAAATAGGCCTGCATAAAAAGTTTTCACATGGCTTACACGCCATATATCTTTACGAAACAAATTATTTTTTATTATATGTTTAGGATATTCAGAACAAAAACCTAGTTGCCCATCATCTGAGTTAGCATACTGCCCATAGGTTACCCATGCTTTCCTATACGCTTGGGCTACACGCTCTAAAACAGTATTAGAAGAAAGCATATCATCGCCATCGACAAGTACAATAATTTTATTGTTGGCACAAGAATGAACAGCAGTATATATATTATGTAAAGAACCTAAACGTTTAGTGTTATGCCATACAGTAATTTGATTTTTAAGCGGGCAATTTCGCACATACTCATCAACTATAATTTTAGTTTTATCAGCAGAACGATCATTAATATAGATAACTTCAAAATGTGGATAAGTCTGTTGCATAATTGAATCTAAATTAGCCTTACACCATTGTTCGTTATTATACGATGGTACAACTACTACAAATTCAGGCAATGCGTGTACAGACAAAAATAAAAAACTAACAATTAATGCTGTATACTGTTTTAATTGAGTTGTTTTTATTAGCATATCTCTCTCTGAATACTTCTTACATAGTACAGTACAATTTAAGCCAAAATAACAAAGCTAATGCATCAATAGCAACAGTTGAGCTATTTAAAGAAATTAAAAATTATTTGTCAATTTATCTATTACGTGTTATTTTAAAATAGTCAGGTTTGTCGTTGTATCTGTTTAACCCTGTTGCCTCCCTTTGCACGAAGATCTCGTGCTTAAAGCACTATTTAGGAGCGATTGAATGTCGAAAGAACTTTTAAAACCGCAACAGTTTCGTAGAGCTGAGTCTGCGTTTAACGACGAAGCATTTCAGCTTAACGAACAACAAAAAGGCGAGCTTTCTGCGCTGTATGAAGGCACTTTAGATAAATTTAAGCCCGGAAATATCATAAAAGGCACTGTACTTAAAGCAAGCGCAGATGGTGTACTGGTTGATATTGATTATAAGTCCGATGGCTTAATTCCTGTCTATGAATTTTCTGAGCACGAACTTAAAAAGTTAACCCCTGGCTCAGAAATCGAAGTTATTCTTGATGAATTAGAAAATGGTGACGGCAACGTAATCCTTTCCTATGAAAAAGCGAAAGCCATGAAGGCATGGGATCGCATCATGAAGCTTTACGAAGAAAACAAGCCTGTTGAAGGTATTGTTACTCATAAGGTTAAGGGTGGCTTGAGTGTCGACATTGGCATTCCTGCGTTCTTACCTGGGTCACAAGTTGATATTCAACGCGTTATGGATTTTGATCAATTTGTTGGTCAAACTATTACTGCAAGTATTATCAAGATTAACCCTAAACGTGGCAACGTTATTATCTCACGCCGTAAATTCTTAAATGAACAGCGTTCTGAAGTACGTAAAAAAGTACTTGAAGGATTGCTACCAGGACAAGTTATTCAAGGTGTTGTTAAAAATATCACCAACTATGGCGTGTTCATAGATATTGGTGGTGTTGATGGCCTTCTTCATATAACTGATATGACTTGGGGTCGCATTTCCCATCCAAGCGAACTTGTTAAAATCGGTGATACTATAACAGTAAAAGTACTATCATTTGATAAAGTTAACGAGAAAATTTCTCTTGGTCTTAAGCAACTTTCACACAACCCGTGGGAAGGTCTTGACCCTGCTATCCAAATTGGATCACGCGTTAAGGGTACTGTATCAAGTATCACTGACTATGGTCTATTTGTTGAAATTCAGCCTGGAGTTGAAGGTCTTGTGCATATTTCAGAAGTATCATGGACTGATCGTATAACTGATCTTCATAAGCATTTCAAAGTGGGTGAATCCGTTGAAGTACTTGTTGTATCACTTGATAAAGAAAATCGTCGTATGTCATTGAGTATCAAGCAACTTGAGAAAAATCCATGGGATGCTATCAGTGAACAATACGAAATTGGTCAAAAGATTAAGGGCAAAGTAAGTAATGTTACTGAGTTCGGTGTTTTTGTACAACTAGCTCCTGGTATTGATGGTCTTGTACATATTTCTGATTTCTCTTGGACTGAGCATATTGAGCATCCAGCTGATCGCTTTAAAAAAAGTGATGAAGTTGAAGCTGTTATAATCGGCATCAATAAGCAAAACAAGAAAATCTCTCTTGGTATTAAGCAATTAACACCAAATCCATGGGAAGAGATTGAAAAGAAATATCCAGTAGGCTCAACTGTTGAAGGCGAAGTATCAAAAGTGACAAATTTTGGCGCTTTTGTTAAACTACCTAGTGGCATTGAAGGCCTCGTTCATATTTCTGAACTGTCAGGAAGCAACGTAGAAAAAGTTGAAGATATTCTTAAAGTTGGTCAAAAGGCAACCTTTAAAGTAATCAAAGTAAGCCAAGAAGAACATAAGCTTGGTTTAAGTTTGAAAACTGAAGAAGAGCAACAACAAGCTGCAGCAGCGCCACAAGAGCCTAAACAGCCACGTGCACCGCGTAAGCAAGTACAAGCTGCTGAAAAAGCAGAGCGCTCTGAAAGACCAGAAAGAGAAAAACCTGCATCTACTTCTACCAGTACTGCACAGCGTAAAGAAAAGAGAACGCCAGCAGAAGCACCTACCCAAACAACCGGTGGCGCTAAAGCTAAATCTCAGTTACAGTTAGAACTTGAAAAACACGTTGCACGCCAGCAAGAGGCGCCAAACAGCAACGAATAACCTAAGGGAATAAGGCAGCATGGCTGAAAAAACATTTGCAATCATCAAACCTGACGCAACTACCGCTGGACACAGTGGCCAAATTATCAACATAATTGAACTTAACAAGTTCTCTATTGCCCGCATGCAAAAAATGCAGCTTACCCAAGAACAAGCTCAAGAATTTTACGCAGTACATAAAGAACGTTCTTTTTTTGGAGAGCTTGTAGATTACATGATCTCTGGTCCTGTTATTGTTATGGCACTCGAAAAAGAAAACGCAATTCAAGAATGGCGTGACCTTATGGGCGCAACAGATCCTAAAAAAGCTGGTGCAGGGACCTTGCGTAGAATGTTTGGTACCTCTATAGGTAACAACGCAACGCACGGATCTGATGCTCCTGAAACAGCAAAAGTAGAACTACAATTCTTTTTTCCTGATTTAGTATAACTAACAGATAAGTAATAGGGACGGTTGTTTAAGCCGTCCCTATTTTATTTAAAATTTTAATACACTAACGCGAAAGCATGAACATGAAAAAACTTCTTATTGGTCTTATAGCACTCGTAGCCCTTGCTCTTGGAGCTGCGTATATTAAAAATAGAAATCTTGCTATTTCTAATGCTCTTACTAACCCCGAATCACTTAAAGAGCAATTAACAACCCAAGTTGAAAGAACGTTCGGTATTATCAAACCAGACGCAGTAAAAGCTTTCCATGCAGGCCAAATTATTACTGCAATTGAACTTAACAAATTCTCTATTGTTGGCATGAAAAAAACTGTGCTTACTAAAGAACAGGCTCAAAAGTTTTATGAAGAACATAAAGAGCGCCCTTTTTATAATGACCTAGTAAGTTATATGACCACCGGACCGGTTATTTTACTTGCTTTAGAAAAACATAATGCTATACAAGATTGGCGTGACCTTATAGGCACCACCGATCCAGCACAAGCACGTATTGGTACTTTGCGTTTTATGTTTGGTACTTCAAAAAGCTCTAATGGCCTTCATGGATCTGATTCAGTTGAATCGGCTCAACGTGAATTAACATTCTTTTTTCCTGAACTACAGTAACAAAAAAGGGCAGACTTTTCTGCCCTTAACTTTTATCAAAATAAAGTAGATAATTTAATTTACTAGAGGTTGTTCACTGTCCTTAACAGGTGTAGATTCAAGTAATTGTTTGATAGCTAAAGTTGACTTATAGCTTTCTTTTAAATGTTGACCTGTAAAACTTTTATACAGCTGGTTGGCTGCTATTAAGCCAGAAGCTGTACTGAAAATAGCACTGCCTCCACCTCGTACAACGCCCAGTCTACTACCGTCAGCAAAGCCTATTCTATAACCTTTTTTCCATGAATCTGTTACGACCTCTTCCTCAGAGCTATCACTATGCTTTGGTATTATCTCTGCAAACACAATACTAAATGTCACACAAAGAGCTAAAGATACAGAACCTAAAATAATATTTTTATTTACATACTTACGCCATGAAGCTTGCTTTTGCTTGTTTTGTTGAATA
>JACDHA010000035.1 GCA_013821315.1 Candidatus Dependentiae bacterium
TTGTACTGCCTGCTTAGTACAAGTTTTTTAGCTAAAGCAGATATGTGTAATTCAGCAAGCGGTCTTGCTAAAAAGTTACCTAAAGAAAAAGTATATCAATCACCTTGTGGCCTTAAGACGTTATTTTCACCTCGGTCACAAGGCTGGAATCTTGCGCGTAACTTAGTTGGATGGCAAGAAGTATTACCCGGTTCTGATTGACGTGTGTGGGGAGATATTTCCCTTGCTGTTGAACATACGCGGTCACGTGACGGGCATAGAATCTAACTTTAGAAAAATTTTTACCTAATTTTTAGAAGAAGCTGTATAACCTATAACCTTTTTTGCAATTAGACGAGCTACTTCTGGAGGCATTTGATCGCCTGTTTTAGAAGATGCTCGTGCAAGAGTATCTAATGCTTCCTGATATTTTCTTAAGAGCTCTGCTATATACTTATAAATGTCTAATTTTGACCTCTTAAACTCTTGTTCTGCCAATAAGCCATACTCACTTAACTCTTGAGAAGTAAAATTCATTTTTTGTAATAGCTTTTTAACTAAAACTAAATACCCTTGCTTAACAGCTTCTCGCAGAGTATCTTTAGTTGGTTTAGTAGTAGCTTGCTCTAATACTTTTATATATTTTTCTATAGTTTGGGGTATGTACTGTATATCTGCTAAAGTAGTATAAGCTGGGGCCTTAGCTGGCAAATTACCTAATTGAGCAACATTTTTGGCTAGTTCAAGGGCTGTCTGTCCATTACTATCTTTAATAGTGTGATCTATACCGAATGCCAATAACAGTTCAACCTGGTATACAGAACCATGTCTTATGGCCCTGTGTAGTAAGCTTTCTTTGACACCTTGAGCATTCGTTCTTAATAAATTAATATCTGCTCCGTTATCAATAAGAAACTTAACCATAGGAATATCACCAATCATTAAAGCGGTAGCTAAAGGGGTATTGCGGTCGTTATCCTCTTGATTAATTTGAGCACCTTTTTCTAATAATATTTTTACTAAGGGAAGATTCACAAATCCAACAGCTTCAACAAGTATCAACTCACCATATTTGCCTGTTGCGTTGGCACTAGCACCTCGCTCTAAAAGTTTTTTTATTTCGGCTGTTTGTTGTTCTTGTAACTCTTTATATTGCTTACGTTCAGTTGCGCTCATATTTTTTAGTAATTTCTCCTGTTTTTTTCGTATTTCCGGTGCTGTAAATGTTGAAGATTTAGCTTCATCGGTATTTAAAAATAACGGATTTCTCATGCTATTTGGTCTTAGAGCATCAAATACTTTTTCATCCCAAGTTTTTCTCTGCATACCGACTAGGTTTTGAAACGCTACACCAGTTAATAAGATTAAAATATATTTTTTCATAGGTTCTCTCTCTTGTTATGAGATTTATGTGTATTTTATGTTAATCTTACAGCATTATTTTCAGATATACAATAATTAATTTTTATTATTATTAAAGCATTATTCTTAAAAAACTCTAGCAGGTAAGCATGGGCTATTGCTTCTTACAGAGAAAAAACTTGCAAGCTATGTGTTTTCAGACTATACTTCGCAGTGCCTAAATAGTTGAATTTTAACCTTAAAGGAGCTTGGGTATGAATCTTGTACGGTCCCTCTTGTACTGCCTGCTTAGTACAAGTTTTTTAGCTAAAGCAGATATGTGTAATTCAGCAAGCGGTCTTGCTAAAAAGTTACCTAAAGAAAAAGTATATCAATCACCTTGTGGCCTTAAGACGTTATTTTTACCTCGGTCACAAGGCTGGAATCTTGCGCGTAACTTAGCTGGATGGCAAGAAGTATTACCCGGTTCTGATGGACGTGTGTGGGGAGATATTTCCCTTGCTGTTGAACATACGCGGTCACGTGATGGGCAACGTATGGCTCACTATTTATTTGGAAGCACCTGCTTACATTTAGTGGGAAGCGCTGTAGCAGGTCGTAATAATAATCGTGATTTAGTTGCCGATTATTTTGGCCTTACGCCTACATTTAATGGCACCGTTTGCTTTAAGCCTCGTATTGAAAACACTATAGTTGATTTTAACTATCACTTAGGTCTTGATGCATGGCATTATGGCACCTATTTTAAACTACGTGCTCCTATAGTACATACGCGCTGGGACTTAGGACTTCATTGTAATGAGCAAAACAACAACGACCCTCAATCAATACCAACGCAACCATCATGTTATATGGGGCCAGGTAACGTACGTGCAGTTGAAAGCATCCGCGAAGCTCTTTCAGGGCAAACTGCTTTTGGCAACCAAGATACACCATGGATGTTTGGCAAATTCTCCTGTGGTCAAAGACATAAAACTAACATAGCTAATATTGATCTTATTTTAGGATGGAACTTCATATTAGATCATAAGTCCCATTTTGGTTTTTTTGCTCAAGGCGTACTGCCTACAGCGGCAACTCCTCGCGCTGAGTTTGTTTTTGAGCCTATTGTAGGCAACGGCGGCAACTTTGAAATTGGTGCAGGCATGTCAGGCCATACAACACTGTGGCAATCAGGATGCCACAATCTAGGCTTTTGGTTTGAAGGCAACCTAACCCATCTTATACGTAGATACCAAATACGCTCATTTGATTTTAAAGATCACGGGCCGCTCAGTCGTTATTTACTTTTAAAAGAGTTTACTACTGATAATGTCTATACCGGTACTTTGCTTAATGCTATCGATTATACCACTCATGCAGCACGCGCCGGTGGCAACTATAAAACTGATGTTGCTTTTAAGCTATCTTATTACTATGGCCAATTTGGCATAGATCTTGGGTATAACGTATATCATCGCAGCAAAGAGCGCTTATGCGTAGAACCAACATTATTCCCTTCAGAATTTATTACACGACGCTTTGGCATTAAAGGAACAGAATTTGTCTGTCAAGGTTCAGGAGATCCCCTAATACCCGACAACAACACTCAAAGCAATGCAACTATAACGCGTGCAGGCACTACAGACGCTCAAACAACGCTCGTAAGCCCAGCGGTAGGCGATATAAACTCAACTGAGCTGCGCTGCCAGCTAGTTGATATACTCAACATAGAATCCGCTCGCGCACCTGAACAAACTACGCATAAATTTTTTGGCCATCTAAGCTATACCTATATTGGCCATTGCTGGGAACCACAACTAGGCATTGGTGGCGAAATTGAATACGATGCCCATAGATGCAATCTAGGCGCACTTAACCAATGGGGCATATGGGCCAAAGGGTCTGTATCATTTTAATACCTTAATACTAAACATATAAGGGGCAACGCCCCTTATAATCCCCATAAAATCTTTAAAAAAGTAGCTACAAGTTTATTCCTTGTAGCTACTTTTATTCTCTTTACTTTTTTTATCTATTATTCGGGGCTAAGACTTCAAAGCAATCTAAAAGCCTAATCATATCGGAATTATTGTTTTCTACCGCTATACTGTAGGCGGTCTTTCCAGCCGTGTCTTGAGCAGCACGATCAGCATGCGCCAACATGAGGCGTGTGGCTAGTTGTGAAAAATTGCGAGCTACAGCGTTCATTAAAGGAGTTCTACCCAACTCATCACGTACATCGACATGAGCTTGTTGCATAAGTAACAAGTCAACCATTGGTATATTATTAAGCTTCACAGCTTTATGTAACGCAGTTGTCTTATCCATATCATCAAAAGCGTTAACATTGCATCCTGATTGAATAAGTGCTAATACAGCTTTAAGATCACCTGCATGAGCATATAGACGAAGAGCATTCTCTTTTTCAGCGTTCGTAGTTAATTTTAAACTATGGAGACTAAATAGTAATTGCCGAGTAGTTGGCAAACTAGGGAATAATACGCGATTTACCCTACGAGCAACCTGCGGGACTGTAAGCAACTGTGGATGAGCAATACACCATGCAACTGCAGTTCTTGTATCAATCATCTCTGCAATTTCATAATTTGAAAGATTATACTTACAAGCTAAAGCACAAATAAGTTGCCCCATATATTCTTGATCAACAAGTAAAGCGCTAAGCTCTTTATTTACTGAAAACAAAGACATTAGATTACTTCTAATAAGCTTTTGTACTGATTGTTTATAGTCAATTTTTGTATTGTTATTACTACAAAAGTCATCATCCGACAAAGAGTCATATTGTGCTTTAACGTCTTTAACAATAGTTTGTTGATTTGGCAAAACCTCTATAAGGCTAGCAATAATATTTTTTTTAATATCACGCGGTAAACTATTAAAGTCGGCAAGTAGCGCACTACTATCTTTTTCCAAATGATCCATAGTGAGAATTGTTTTACTAAATAATAAGGACAGAGAAAATAACAGTATTTTTTTCATAATTTCTTCTTTTGGTTTTTACAATCAACATTATTCATTATCACTAATTCTTGTTTTTCTATTATATATAATTTAAAGTTAACTTTTTTACCTAGCAACGTTATTTAAGTTTTTCAAGATATCTAAAAATCGCATTATTTTGGAATTACCTTTTTCAAACGCTATACTAGAGGGCGTATTACCAAACATGTCTTGAGCATAGCAATCAGCATTCGCCAAAATCAGACGTGTCGCCACTTTAGTGTAGTCACAAGCAATAGCATGCATTAAAGGAGTTTTACCATCTTTATCAGGCACATCAACATTGGGTTTGGGGTTTTGCACAAGCAACAAATGGACCAATTCTCTATTATTAGTCAGTACAGCACTTTTAAGAGGCGTGTCACCTTGGTAATCTTGAGTTTCTATAACAGCTTGAGCATCAATTAACAATTGTACTATTTCTGGATGATTTGATTTTACAGCCCTATGTAACGCAGTCAGCTTATCCATATCATTAACAGCATTAACGTTACACCCTGATTGAATAAGAGCTTGCACAGCAGTACCATTGCCTTCATGAGCATATTGACGAAGAGCTTCCTCTTTTTCAGCGTCCTTGATCAATTTTAAACTACACAGGCTAAAGAGTAATTGTCGAGTAGTTGGTAAAGCAGGGAACAATACACGAGCAACCTTAGAATCATGCCCCGAACTAACAGTTGAAGCTTCAAGCAGCTCTGGGTGAGCAATGCACCATTCAGCTGCAGTTCTTGTACCAATCATTTCTGCAATTTCATAATTTGAAAGAGTATATTTACAAGCTAAAGAGCAAATGAGTTGCCCAATATATTCTTGATTTAATAATAAGCTGCTTATCTCTTTATCTAGTGAAAGCCAAGAGCGTAAACTAGGCAAAATACTATCTTGCACTTTTTGTTTATAGGTAGCTTTTGAGTATGGATGTCTAAGTTGCCTAACTAAAGTTTGACTATTGGGCAAAGTAGCTATCAGACAATCAATAATATTTTTTTTAATCTTAAACGATAAATTGTTAAAACTTGAAACTAAAGACAAATTATTAAAATCTGTAACCAAAGGACCATCATAATCGCTAGGACGTTTCATGGTGAAAATTGCTTTACTAAATAATAGAGCTAGAGTGAGCAACAGTATTTTTTTCATAATTTCTTCTTTTTGTTTTTACAATTACCATCAACTACTATAGAGCTTTTTTTGCTTTTCTATTATGTATAATTTAAAGCTACCTTTTCTTGCATTAATAACAATAATATACTTAATGTCTATTGTCAAATTGAAAACAAACAATTTTAACTCTACTAGTGATCTAAAAGTATACTTATACAGCTAGATCTAAAGGAGTAATCCCAAGCTTATTCTTTTTTGTAAGCAAACTTGGCTTTAAAGCTAATAACAGCCTGCGTATAGTAACACTTTTAGCCTCAACGGCTCTATGAAGTAAAGAGTTACCTAATTCATCACAAATAGTTATCGGAAAACCTTGCTCGAGAGCATGTCGCACAAACTCATAATCGTCCTGATTAATTGCTTCTAACAGATTATTAAAATACTTTGTAAGCGCTAATTCAAGTGCACTATACGATGTACCCAAAGAGCCCAATTTAAATTCAATATATTCTTTAACAGACAATGGCTCTCTGTTTTTTGTAATGGCGGGTGTATAATTTAAAATAGCAATAACGCGTTCTGTATCATTAGCAGACAGTGCTCTATTAATAGCATGTCTATCTTCATATTCACTAACTTTATTAAAATCAGATAAAGTTTCTTCTCTAGAACCTAAAAACGCTCCATGATCGAGCAGTAAATTGACAACTGGCATACAGTTACATTTATAAGCGGCTTCAAGAAGTACATTGTTTTTAACGGTAAAGTCAGCCCCATAGGATAAAAGCAGTAAGAGCATTGCAGGAGTACATTTGCATACTTTAAAGTAAAAATCTAATACCGTAATAGATCTAGTACTGCTGATATTTAAAGAACTTATATTATTAACAAGCAAACAAGCTAAAGGTGTTAAGCCTTCATTATTTTTAGCATCAACATCAGCTCTGTTAGCTAATAGCATTTTGGCTATAGTTATAAAATTATCAGTTCCAATTGTAGTGCCCTTAGCAATGAGTGACTGAATAAGTATATGTAAAGGTGTATTGCCATCATCATCTTTTACCGTAACATCAGCTTTATTATCCAGTAATAAGCGCACAAGCTCTTTATTACCAATCTCAGCGGCCTTATGGAGAATAGTACTATTATTTTTACCACGAATATTAGGATTAGCGCCTAATGATAGTATGCTCGTAAAAGAAGCTATAGTAGTCCGATTAATCCCTGTTTTAAGAGCAGAAACCATTGCCTCACGCAACTTTTTATCTCGTTGCAAAGGAAAGTTTTTTGAAAGTCGATAAGCTGCAAGCTTTTTAACCGTTTTAGGTTTAACAAAAGCTTCATGCTCAGCAAGCAAAGCAACAATCTCTGGCGTACTTAAAATTTTAGCCCATTCAAGCAGCCCTACTTGCATATTATCATTATAGTCTACATCACAAAGAAGTGCGGTGTTTGCTTTGTGAGAAAGCAACAATTTTATCATATCACTATTTTGAGTTACTAGAGCCCAATGAAGAGGAGTTAAATGATGGAAAACTCTTGTTTCCCTGCTAGAGACTATACTTTGATTTAATTGCTCTATTAAACGCAGATTATTATTAGTCTTGTGGGCAAAATCAGGTATCATTAGATAGGTAGGAGGCAATATGTGATAATGAAATATCCCCATAAATTTTGAATAGTTATTAATAAACATTCCATAACCACCCTTCTGCTGACAAGGATATACAAAATTAATAATACTCTTAAGAGTAACATAAGACTCTTGAGTAAAATCTTTAGGTAATTGACTTATACTTAAAGCAATATACTCACCTTGAGCATTAACATCTGCACCGTGCTCAAGTAATAACTTTACCATGGGCATATTATTTGCTAAAACCGCCCAATGAAGCAAGCCGTAACCGCTACAGTCATAAGCATCACAGTTACCCCCTTTAGAAAGAAGATATTTCATCTGCTCTCTATTATTTGTTCTTAATGCTGCAAACAACTGTTTATCACCAGCATACGAAGCAAAAAAACCTATACAAGTTAAAAATAATAATATTTTATTCATGAAAAATCTCTTAAGTTAAATAGTGTTTTTAGTAATATACAAAAAATTTGAACTGTAATGCCATATATACATTTATTAAGTAACTACATTAAAACTTAGCGCTCTATGCATAGGGGACAGTCCCTACTAAAAAGCAAGAATAATTTTTTGATTTTTGATCAAATAGTATTCTAAATTACATATTTTAGTTATCGCAACCCTAGAATTAACAAAGTTAACTTAATTTCAATATATTGTCAAATTGAAAATCATATCCACTAAGCTAACTAGGAGTTCATAGTTGATTTATTTTTAATAGCATGTTATATTTAATAAAAAATAAAATTAATTTATGAAAGAATTTATGAAAAAAAATATGTATTTATCTTTACTCTTGTGTCTATCAATGCCGATTATTACGCGAGCAATGGATCAAGATGGAGAAACAATGCCTTTACTAGATAATCAACCAACACAGCAAAGCTATACACTTCAAGACGATATTATTATAGATATAAATCCCCTTGTTGCCTCAAGTGATTCTGAAGCTCAACAAAAAATTGATGGCAATCAATTAATTCATAGCTTACCCGATGAAATCTGGCATCGTATAGCCAACTATTTAGACTTTAAAGATCCAGCTCTTGTTCAATTTATTGCTCTTTATTTTGGATTACCACAAGATAAAGTTGAACAAATAGCGCTCTATTTAAAACAATATTATAAAAAACAGTCAACAGATACTAAAGAATGGCTCGATAAAACTCGCACTAGTCAAGCATTTAAAACAGCCCATGTACCTTATGCTCATCAAGCTATTAAAAAGGCTTTAAGAGAACATATGCAAGCAGTAACAATTGATTTGCAACAAAGATTTAATTTAATTTTAACAGATCAGAATTCTAAACTAGAAGAACTTTTTGACAATGAGTATAGTACTATTATTACTTAAGCAATTCCACAAGCAAACCCAGATTTAAGTGACGCAAATACACAGATTACTCAAGCTGATTTAGCAACCTTAAAACACCTTCATTTACTTGTTAAAGAGCTTCTCTTTACTTATAAATCATCTTTCGCTGCTGCTGCATCTCATAAAAAAGCAGTTATAGCCCTTACAGCTACTCTAGCTATTTCAACAGGCTTACTACTTATATGTGCTTTGACAGATTTATTTGCACCTCACAAACATAGCACCAAAGTTCCTCATAGCATTGATGTACTTATAGACACTGGTCTTTATAGTGGACTTTCACTTTTAGCACTTAGTACTTTTATACTCTACAAGCTTTATCCCTCTATGGTAACAGAATCTATAGGGAGTCCAGATCAGCCTACATTACATTATATTAAAACTGGTATACAACGTGAGCTTAAGTCTTTTAAACCGTCCTTGCCGTGTATTACTTTATATAAAAAAGCAAAAACCAAGAGTAATCCTTGGGCTATTTTTAAGCTCATACAAGCTAAATATGGATTTTTACTAGAGCTTGAAAGATGGCTAGATCAACGAATTAAACAATTAGAGCCAGTTGCTCATTAATTTTAGTTGTTCTATTAAATGTAAAAGAGGCTACAAGTGTAATGCTTGTAGCCTCTTTTGGTTAGACAAATGTGAGCTTATACAAAATCAAGCTTTTTTCGCAGCCTCGAGATACCCATATACCCAATTATAAAAATAAAGAGCACGAGAGCTAAAATACATAGACCAAAAGGCAAATTACCTTCTTGTCCCAGTATCGAAATACGTGTACCTTCCATTATCCATAAAAAAGGATTAAGCAAATCTAAGTAAGCCAGTACTGGTGAAAATGCATATAAAGCCTGCCAAGTAAACTGAAATCCTCCTAAAAACCACAGTGGAAATACAAAACGCATCCACGTATGATCAGTTGCTATGTCTTTAATCATAGTACCTAAAAACAGAGCAAATACACCACTAAACATATTACTGAGCAAAAAGATAAGTGCTAGTTTAGACCATGAAACGGCAGCTAAGCTCAACTGATTAAACAAGAGAAGCTTTGCTAAAGGGAGCACCCAAATACCAATACTTGCTGCTGTTAAAGCAAAATAAGTAGCGATTTTTATAGGGACCAACCAAGAAGGCAGTGGCAATGTCAATGAATAAGTAATCGTCTGATCACCTTTAAGATCTGCTGCTAAGCTCATAGTATTTGGATATACTTCCATAAGACCTGCACTTGCCACTAAACCAGCAACTAAAAGTAATCCAAATGAACTAGGAATACCAAGCGATGGTAATATATAACTTGTTATAACTATATTAATTATTACCCAAATACCGGTATCAATTACTTTACCAACATATTCTTTTTTAAAAACACTTATATCAGCTTTTAAAAGCCATATAAACGTTGAAAGTACTCTTTTTGAAAAATACATATACACTCCTACGTTAGTTCAGCCCTGTTTCATGAGCTGTTTCTTCAAATAAATGTAAAAATACATCTTCTAATGTACCTTTACTGTAAGCAACTTTTAAATTTTGAGGCGTATCGACAAGCTTTATAAGACCTTTGTCTAAAATGCATACACGATCAGATAAATATTCAGCTTCATCAATATAATGGGTTGTCAGTAGTATTGAGATACCACGATCCCTTAAGCTTTTTATAAGGTCCCATAACTGGCGACGCACATGAGGATCAAGTGCAACTGTTGGCTCATCTAAGATAAGCAATTGGGGATCATGAATAAGCGCACGCGCAAGTAAAAAACGTTGTTTATAACCACCTGAAAGCACTTCTGCTTTAGACTCTGCATATTCTTTTAGATTAAACGTATGTAACAACGCTTCTACTTTATTTTGAATAACGTGCTCATCAAGCCCATAATACCTACCTGAATACACCAAATTTTCTCTTAGTGTTAAAGAAGGATTGAGATTTACTTTTTGAGGACAAAACCCAATAACTGACCTATAAGACAGCAAATCAGCATAAATAGACTTACCTTGCCATACAATATCTCCTGCCGTTGGTGGATGCAAGGTCGCAATAATGGTTGAAAGCGTTGTTTTGCCTGCGCCGTTTACACCAAGCAAACTGACTATTTCACCTTTATAAATATCAAGGGATACACCTTTAAGAGCTTGTTTAATAAGCTTATTATTAACATAATAGTTTTTTTGCAGATTTTTAATCTGTAGCAATAGAGAACTCATAATTTTACCTCATGAGAGCAAAAAAGACACAATGCATGCTTTAAGCGCAAAAGCACACGTATTAATACAGTGGAAATTGAAAAAACGAAGAACTACTTTTAATCTAAGTTATTTTAAACTTGATCTAAGTAGTTAGAGACTGGGTGGGGTTTTCATGGCTTTTATACTCCCGGGGGTAAAGCCTTAACATAAAATAATTAGTATACATGGTACCTTAGTTTAACCTAAAAAGCAAATTACTTGTCAAGTATATTTTAAACTTTAAATGCATCGAGAGATTTGTGTGCTATAAAATCCCTTACAATAGTTTGAGTAGTTTTTAAAACTCTTAGTAAGGCTTCATGGGTATTAAAAGCATTATGGGGAGAGATAATTACGTTGGGTCGTGAAAATAATACATGATTAA
>JACDHA010000036.1 GCA_013821315.1 Candidatus Dependentiae bacterium
TCTTATAGGGCTTTAGAAATAGCTCTTGATGCTTATTTTGAGAAATTAATAAAAGCAGTTGAGCAAGACGATATGTCGCAAACTGCTCATATGATAAAGACAGGATTTCCTATTACTATGCGCGATAGCCAAGGTAATAATCTACTGCATAGAGCAGCTCAAGCAGGTAGTAGCAATGTCTTTAAATATCTCTTAAAAGAAAACTCTAAACTTATCACGCACCAAAACAAACAACGGCTCACGCCACTGGATGTTATGCACGATAACATAAAACCGCTATTATTATCGTTATTACAATGAAATACACCACGCGGTAACGGCATAACAACTCCCATGAGAAGAGCTATGAACAATCGTTCGCTTATTGGACGATTTAAAGAAAAACTCTCATGGGTAGCACTTAAGTCCGGCAAATCGTATCATGAGTTTGCTGAAAAAGGCACTACACGCACCTGTCATGCTTGTAATTTTATTGTACCAAACGGTCTTGCGCCTCATGTACGTCAATGGACATGTCCATCATGTTTAGCGCAACACATTCGTGATGAAAATGCTACATACAATGGACTAAGAAAGACCCTGCAGGACCTTTTACTAAAAAGCAAAGAGTTATCTTTGCCAGTGCCCAGCTCGGGCCATGTTCTTATACAATAACGTTGGGCTTGGAGAGTTCTATCTAGTGGTGCTTTATACATTGCAGGGATACAATAGCAATATATTTGCATCTTCAAGAAATTAAAACTGAGTGCGTGATAGTATCAGATCAAAAGTTACCTATAAATATATTTGAGTAACTTTTGAAAAGCGGCTTCTTGTTTTTTAATACCATACTTAGAATCAACACTTCAGGCGTATTATGGTAACTTTAGACTTGACTGAAAAAGCATGGTAAAGTTATATAATAAATACTCTGTGTTTTAGGAGGGGATTGTGCCTACAGAAAAAATTCAAGCGCTTATTTTAGCAGCAGGCAAATCGTCTCGCTTTAATACCGCAGCAAGCAAGTTAACCTTTACGTTGTGCGGTCAAGAAATGATCGCTTATCCTGTGCAGACGCTGTGCCAGCTCGCTATACCTGTTACCGTTATACTTGGTTACCAAAAAGAACAAATACGCTCTATTTTAGAAAAGTATACGTTTAATAACGTACACTATAGTGAACAAATTGAGCAACGAGGCACCGGCCATGCAGTACTTTCAACACAAAAAGCATGGCATGCTGACAATATTTTAGTGCTTAATGGCGACATGCCGCTCATTAATAAAGAGATTATCCAAGAACTTATAGATACTCATGAACAATCTCATGCTACTATAACTTTTGTCACTGCTCATAACCCTGATACTGCTCTTGGTGGCTATGGTCGTGTAATAAAAGAAAACGGCACAGTAGCAATTGTAGAAGCACGTGACTTTACGCAAGATCCAGCTGAGCATTGTTGCATAAATGCAGGCATTTATCTTATTAAGCGGAGCTTTTTAGAACAAGAGCTGCCCAACTTAGAGATTAATAGAGCCAGTGGCGAACTCTATATAACCGATCTTATTAAACGAGCAAGCGATAAAAAGCAAAAAATCGAAACAGTAAATGCTCCATTCGATCTTGTACGTGGGGTTAATACTCTTAAAGAGCTCTGGGTAGCTGAGCAGATTAAGAAAGCTGAAATTATACACTACTGGATGGACAAAGGTGTCCGTTTTATGGCAGCACAAAATGTTGCTATTGATCAACAAGTAGCGTTAGAAAGCGATACTGTTATTGGCGCTGGTGTACAACTGCGTGGCACTACACGCATAGCCTCTGGTTGTACTATTGATGCTTTTTCTATTATAACCAACAGCCTTATTGGGGCTCGTAGCACGGTGCTTTCCCATTCTGTTATAACTAATAGTATTCTAGAAGAACAAGTACAAGTAGGACCATTTGCTCACATTCATAGAAGCAGTACTCTTAAAGATAACAGTGTTATAGGCAACTTTGTAGAAGTTTCTAAAAGCATTGTGGGAGCCAAAACCAAAGCAAAACATTTAGCTTATGTAGGCCAATCAGTTATAGGTGAGTCTGTTACTGTGGGAGCAGGTACCGTAACGTGTAATTATAATAGCGTATCTAAAAATACAACGCACGTAGAAGATAACGTCTTTATAGGAAGCAATACTACTCTTATTGCTCCTGTTACTTTAGGCAAAGATTGTTTTATAGCCGCAGGATCGACTATAACGCATAGTGTGCCTAGCGAAGCTTTAGCAATTGCACGCAGCAGACAAGAAAACAAACCCGATTACGCAGTAAAGCTTAAAGAACGGTATAAAAAACAAGAGAATTCATGATACGTTTTGTTCATACTGCTGATATACATTTTGGCATGGAAAATTATGGTCGCATTGATGCAAAAACTGGCATACATACGCGGCTACTCGACTTTGAGCGGGCACTCAACTTTTGTGTTGATTACGCTGTAGAACAGAAAGTTGATTTCTTTTTATTTGCAGGAGATGCCTATAAAACAGCTAATCCTACACCTACCCATCAACGTTTGTTTATGCAATGCTTTTTAAAATTATATAAAGCAGGCATTCCTATAGTTATGGTAGTGGGCAATCATGATAATCCCTTAAGCTTTGGTAAAGCTCATGCTTTAGAAATATTTGGGCAACTGCCTGTTGAGGGATTCCATGTTATCTCTAAACCTCAAACACTAGTACTTACCACTAAAAATGGCCCCGTACAAATTGTAGGTATTCCTTGGCCCACACGCAATACTGCTGCATTGAGTAATGTGCATGCAGCTACTACAGCAACTGAGCTCACTCAGTATATTAGCACTGGGGTAAGCAGAATTATACAAACCATGGCTGACGAACTAGACAAGAGTATGCCTGCAGTACTGTGCGGCCATTTAACCGTAAGCTCAGGAATTTTTTCTGGCTCAGAAAAACGTGCTGTCTACGGCACTGATCCGTTATTTTTCCCTTCGCAACTAGCTATAGAGCCCTTTGATTATGTTGCCCTGGGTCACTTGCATAGGTTTCAGAATTTAAATAAAAAAAGCTATCCACCGATAATTTATTCAGGATCATTAGAACGTATAGATTTTGGTGAACGTAAAGAAGATAAAGGCTTTTGCTCAGTTAGCCTTAAAGCTAAAGGTGATACTCAGTACGAGTTTGTACCTACGCCAACAAGACCTTTTATACAAGTTGAAGTAGATCTTGATGGGCTACAAAATCAGACTGATCAGATTCTTACTGAACTTGCAAAGCACGACCTCCAGGCAGCTGTGGTAAAAATTTTATACCATATTCCTGTAGGATGTAAAGATAGAGTAGACCTAAACGCTATTCAACAGGCATGTGTTAATGCTATGTATCTAGTAGGGATTATACCGTTACGCACTCTTGAAGTTCGCGAACGACGTGCTGCTTTAAAAGTTGATATGAATTTATCCCATTTGCTTGGTGCTTATTTTGATACTAAGCCTGAACATAAAGGCTCTAAAGAATCACTTATCGAAAAAGCATTACTGCTTGAGCTTGAACTTAAAGACTCACAAGAAACTGGTTATTAGCTACACTAGAGTGTTTATACACTCTAGTGTATATATATTAAAGTTCTTTGATACGTGCCGTTTTTAACAACTCTTTGTTATAATCAGCAAGTGCTTTATCCAGTCGTTCACCATGCAACTGATACATAATAGTTTTTTCACGCTCTTTATCAAGCGGCTTTTTACCTATAAAATGGAGCACAGTAACACCTTCAGGAGTATCGGTAAGCACCTGTATACTGCCAGCAGTCAAATCTTTAATGTAGAGTTTATCTTGAGCAAGATCTTCCAGATTAAGCTCTAGAGTGTCACTCCAGTTAGGTGCCTTTAAAATTTCTTGAGATTCGATACTATCTTCTATTTTTGTTTTTTGTAATGCTTTAAGACTATTTGTTGAGTACGGTATAAAAAGTTGCTTAACTTGTAAAACAGGATGCTCATCAGCATAGTGCTCAACATCTTTATTGCTTACTAACACTTTGCTTTTAACCCGTTGCTCTATCATCATCTCAACAATATGGGTGGTACGTAATTCTTCACGAATCTCTTCTTGAGGAATGCCCATTTTTTCAAATTCTTTAAAAATATCTTGCATAGTTATACCAGGACGACGTACTTCCAGTTGTTTATGAATATCAGCTAGACGCTTATCAATTTCTGCTTCACTTACAACAACTTTGTATTTTTGCGCTTCAAATACTATAAGCTTTTCAAAAACAGCACGCTCTAAATTTCTTAAACTACCATCAAGCGCTGGTCGCAAATCAGATTGCAGTACCCAAGCGGTTCCTTCAGGATGATAAATAATAGCACGTGTTTTATTAACCGTGTATCTATCGCCTGCTTGCAAGCTTAAAGTGATGATACTAACTAGAGCTAGTACCCTTAAAAATCTCTTATAAACTACTGTAATCATATTATTTTCTCTTATAAAAAAAGGGGAACTCAGTTCCCCTTTTATAAAAAATCTCTAAAACAAATTAAGCTACTTTAGCTGCTGTATTAGCTGCCACTGGCGCTTGTTCATCTGAAGGTTGAGTTTTAGCTGCTTGTTCTTGAGCTGCTTTTAACTCTTCTTGCATTTTAGCTTTCTTTTCTTCAGCTTCTTTTTTGAAGAATTCTTGGCCTTTTGCATCTTCTACTTTGTATTCTTTTTTAAGATCTTCAACACGCGCCATAATAGCTTCGTATGCCTTCATTTGTGGCATAACTTCTTTAAGCGCTTCTTTTACGTTAGGCTCATTAAATCCAGCGAATTTGTTTTGTTGTTTAGCGCCTGCTTTTACAACAGCAAATTGTTTTGGTCCAACGTTTACTACGTCAACAGTACCTTCTTGCATATCTTTAAGTCTTACTCGAACGGTTGGCTCGACAGTACGACTTTGTGCAGTTACTAAACCAAGGTCTTTAACCTCTTTTTTAACAGCTTTTGCTAAATTAACAAAGTTAGCTCCTGGCTTTTTTGCACGATCAGCAAAGTCTTTTGCACTTTTTTCATCAGTAAAGATAACTTGCTGTGCTTTTACGCCTTCAGCTGTTACCAAGAATGGTGGCTGTTGGAATACTGCATTTTTGTCTCTGTTTTCTTCATAAAAACTTTGAAGACCAGCATCGCTCATATCAAGGTTTTTAACTGCGTCATCTTTAAATGCAGTAATATTTAAAGTACGATCAGCTTGTTGATGTGCCTTCTTTTGAGCTTTAACGTAATCTGCGTCTTTATCTTTTTTGTTTGACTTGATCCACTCTTTAATAAGCTCTTCAGTTTCATAGTTTTTAAACATCTCTTCACGAGCATTTGGCATAAATTGAGCCATTAAAGCTGCTTGAGGATCACTGCTTAAAAATTCTTGCCAAAATGTTTCAAAGTCTTCGGTCGTTCTAGCTTTACCGTTAATGGTAAGTAATACTTCTCCGCCTACTTTTCTGTCAGCGCTTGCTACATCTGTTGAGCAGCCTGTGCAATCACCAGCTTTTTTGCCCCAGTCTGGCAGACAGCCTGAAAGAAGTAATAAAGAAGAAAGTAATAATCCTACACTCAAAAATGAGCGATTTTTTAAAGATTGGTTCATAAAAATCCTTTTATTTTAGGTAAATAAAGTTTTGCACCACTATAAGTTTCTTGTCTTGTATCCTATCATGAAATGATAGTTCTTGCAAAAATAAGCTTTAGTGTAAGTTTACTTGATAGTTTGTGTTTTTTCAAACACTTGCAACTCTACAGGCAACTACAGCATATATCTTCTGTGGCTTAAGTTGCACAAGTACTTTACCTAAAGCTTGTAGCGTGGAACCGGTTGTCATAAGATCGTCTACAAGCATGAATGTTTTATTTTCATATGCAGCTTTGTCCTTTACATCAAGTACAAAAGCATCACTTACATTCTGTTTACGAGCTAATGCTGAAAGCAGTGCCTGAAAACGCGTCCGTTTTATGCGCTTTATACACTGTACCACAGGTTTACCACTTAAGACGCTCAGCTCATGAGCTATAAGAGCTGCTTGATTGTACCCACGACGCGCTTTACGTGTCCAATGAAGTGGTACTGGAACCAAAAAATCGAAGGTGATATTTTTAAGAGCTGAATGCTGCCAGATGACGTGAGCAAGTCGCTTACTTGCAGTTGCATCAGACCATGTTTTAGCCAGTATAAGTGATTTTAGTGGCTCTTTATAATCGCATGCTGCTAGTACCGTAAGCTCATAGTTATTTATAAGTGGCACCGCAATTGACACTAGGGTCCTTATAAGCTCAGTACACGTAGTACAGTAGACAGCTCTGGTCGATAAGAAAATACGACAATAAGCACAATAGCTAGGAGCAATAAAATCTATACCATAAGTATAAAGCGTTAATAATAAACGCATCACATAGTTTTTCATGCTTTTAGCATACCAAGTAAAGCTATACAGCGCAAAAGCCCATTAGTAATCAAACCACATGCTATATCATCAGCTAAAACACCCCAGGCTCCAGGCAGTTTTTCTAAGTAACCTATACCTAAACATTTGGTAATATCAAAAAATCTAAAAAGCAAAAATCCCCAAAGGAGCACATACCAGTCTATGTTTAAACCATAAAAACAAAATAAGCATCCTATAACTTCATCTAGTATTATCTGTTTTGGATCAGGTGTACTAAATTCTGTGCGTGCGGCAGCAATAACATAAAAAGCAATGCCTGAAATTGCTATAATAAAAAGAGTATAAAAAAACAACTCAGGCATAAATCTATGAGAGCTATAGACCAATAAAAGTGTAACAGCAGATCCAACTGTACCTGGTGCTGGAGCATAGCCTAATGGCCCTAGAGTAGCAATCTGTTTAGCAACTGCTTTAAAACCCAAACTAGATAGTTGCATTATGCTGCTTTATAAGCTGTATAATCATACTCCCTACACCAAGCACAATACCAGCGTCAGCTATATTAAATACAGGCCAGGACCAGGCACCATAATGAACTACTATAAAATCGATTACGCCATTATAGAGTACTCTATCTAGTATATTAGATACTGAACCGGTAATAATAAGCAACTCTCCGATAACATTTTCACCTTGACGTGCTTTTTTATACGCTTCTCTACTAAAAACAAGCGTTCCGACTAGTATAACAGCAGTTAGAAGCATAAATCCTAACGTGCTTGATCCATGAAAGAGACCCCAGGAGACACCGCGGTTAAATACAAGCTCAAATGAGAGAAACGGATTAATAACATGCTCAAAGCTAAAATGCTCAAGCGCATAAAGCTTAGTAACACGATCAACTATAAAGAGTATACTCAAGCAGATAGCAGATACAAGCGCTTTTACCTTATGGTTGCTCCAAGCTTTTCTACCGATTTGACGACGTGATTCCATACTGCATCAATCTCATCTTTCGTTAATGTTTTAGTTTCATCACTAAGAGTAAAACTTAAAGTAATAGATTTTTGTAAGTTCCACTCTGGTTTTTCATAAAAATCCAGTAATTGAGTGTCTTTAATTAATGGGTGAGCGCCTTTAACTGCTTGTTGCAATTGCGCTACAGTAACACTATAAGGCACCAAAACACTAATATCTAAATGCACCTCAGGATACTTAGACAATTGTTTGAATGTTACTATTTCAGGTTTATAATGAAGTAAAAAACCGGCATCAAGTTCAAAGATAAACGCGTCACCTTCAGCTATTTTAGAAAGCATATTACGGTCAACTTTTCCTGCTTGACCAATAATTCGGCCTTTATATTTAAGCTCAGCGGCTTGATAACCGGTGTACCAAGGATCAAGAGTTTTAGAAGGTTTACACCACTCAACATCTATATGTAGAGCTGTAAACAGAGACTGCAACCATGCTTTTCCTGCATAGAAGTCTACCGGTTTTTTGTGCTCATAAAATATACCCGCAAGTTCATTCTCTTCTACTGGTTGTCCCTCATTAAACCACACACGATTACATTCAAAAAACCTGAGTGTATCTTGTTTGTGGCTATTGATATACACCGTTTTAAGTGCATTAGGTATTAAAGAAGAAACCAGACGTTGCCAATGCTCAGATAAAGGGTTAGCTATACGCAGTGTAGCTTCTGGTCCATAGTCAATACGCTTTAAAAACTCTTCATCATAAAAGGCGTACGTTTGTATTTCATGCATAGAAAGACCAAAAGCCATATGGTTTTTAATAAACTTTAAACGCTCAATAGGCTCAATATCAAAGGGTGCCATAGAGCGCTCAGGCATTACAAGAGGTATATGTTCGTAGCCAATAAAACGTGCTATTTCTTCAACAAAGTCTTCTGGCATAGTAATATCTTTAGTAGCACGTGCAGTTGACACAGTAATAGTATAGGTTACCTGCTGATCATTATAAAAACTTTGCACTCCAAAACCTAAACGAGAGAGAATCTCTTCAACTCGTTCGGGGGCTACCGTCATACCTAAACGATCTACGATAAGTTGATGCGAAACAGAAATAACTTTTTCTTGGGCAAGCGGCCCTACTGAAGCTACCGCGTCAGCTGATTGGTAAGAAATGCCATACTGATCAAGCAACTTTAAATAACGGAGTAACGCTTGAGTATTATTGTTTGGATCTAAACTCTTTTCAAAGCGAGCTGAAGCTTCTGTACGCTTTTTAATACGCACAGATGTTTTCCTTATGGTAGTTGCATCAAAATTACCTGACTCTAAAAACAAAGAATGAGTATGCTCAGTTACCGCACTTGCACGGCCACCCATTATACCAGCTAAAGCCAAAGGCCTTATACCGTCAGTTATCACATAATCACTGGGTAAGAGCTTTATTTCGTCACCATCAAGCAGTTCGAGTGTTTCACCTGCTTGCGCGCAGCGCGCAACAAGCTTATGCGTTGATATTTTTTGTTCATCAAAAGCATGCATTGGCTGACCAATATCAAACATTACATAATTAGTCGTATCAACAAGAGCGTTCAGTGGTCTGGCATCAACACGAGCAAGTCTATGAGCCATATATATAATTGAATCGCGATACTCAACTTTAGGCAGATACATACCAGCTAGCCGCTTACAAGGTTGACCACACTCAGGAGTATCAGCAGCAATTTCAATGGTAAAAGGATTTGTTGAAGATACAGGTGCACTTTGAGGATAATGCTTTATAGGCTTTGAAACTAAAAAATTTTCTTCAGGTTCTAAGGGTACATTAAGTAAAGCAGCTATTTCTCGAGCAAAGCCCCTGTGACCCCACATATCAGGCCGATTAGTTATAGCTTTATTATCTAGGGTAATTATATAATCCTCTGCTTCAAAAGACTTTTTCCAGCCACCCTTTATAAGCTCTAGATTGCACCATACTGCTGGAACTAAACCTTCTTTCTCACTACCCAGATCACCAAGAATCGCCCATGAGTAGTCTTTACCTATTTTTTTTAGTAAATATAAGCTATCAATAACTATACCAGATCGTTCTGGCAGAATAGCTTTTTTCTTAAATTCAGGAATTTCTACAGTAATACCCTTAGAACTAGTACTTATACTACGCCCAATAGTAAGAGCATCAAGATCAATAGATAGATGTTTTACATCTTCAATTTCGGCCGTTGTGGCACTAAAACGGGCCATAAGCTCAGGAATATCTATTTCTTTCCAATTGGCTTTAATATGATCAAATATCCACGCTATTGATAATTTCATGAGAATTGTGAACCTTATAGTACTTATAACCAAGAGAACTGTTTTTATTATAATAAGCTAAAACAGCCAAACGAGCAAATTGCTGAACCTTTTAATATAAATTATTATTAACTGAATTTTACCATTTGACATATATTTATTAACTGTTAAAATAGTAATAGAAATCAATAAAGTATAATTAAAAGCATAATTAATAATCTTAGAGGTATATACA
>JACDHA010000037.1 GCA_013821315.1 Candidatus Dependentiae bacterium
TAATATCTTTTCTAAAGCGTGCAGCTTTAGGCACAGTTTTTTGTGGAGTACTTGCAGGTTTTGGTGTCGTTGCTTATGTTATTCATCAAAGTCAAGATACTCAAGCTAAAATTCTTGCAGGTTTAGTTGGTAAGGATGGCCGTGTAGCTAAAGCTTTTTTTTCACCTGATGATAGTATAAAGCAATTACTTATAGGCCTGATTGAAGAGGAAAAAAAACATATAGCAATTGCTATTTATACCTTTACCGAAAAAGATATTGCCCAAGCTTTAGTTGATGCTCATAAGCGTGGCGTTGTGATAGAAGTGGTGGCTGATCGTGGCTATGGCTCAGATCGCTACAGCAAGATACCGCTTCTAGCTAACAATCATATTCCTGTTTGGGTATACCAAAGTGATGTTGATGAACGGAAAGCATCGCTACTGCATGATAAATTTTGTATATTTGACGATACCATACAGCATAAAGCGCTTATCTGGACAGGCTCTTATAATTTTACTCAACGAGCAACTTTAAGAAATCAAGAAAACGTAGTCGTGCTTGATGATCCGGCTATAATAGCTCGCTTTAAAGAACAGTTTGAAAAGCTTAAAGGACGCTCGTTATTAATCAGTGGTCTTCCAGGCACAGTCTATACAGCTGAGAAAAAAATTGATACATCGCTACTCTATACCGTAAAAAAATGGCTTAATAAAATTAAGTTGCCACTCTAAAAAATAAAATAGTGTGCTAAAAAAAATAGGCAAAGAAAAGTGACGTAAGGCTTCATTACTACAATTCCTTCCTAGCTAGCCTTTATGCTAGTGGGTATTTAAAAAAAAATCAAGCAAAAGCTTTTGTTTTGTCCTATCTTTTTTTAGATTGTTTGTTTACGCAAAGAATCTAAAAGCTGCAACATGTCCTGTGGAACGCCATAAACAAAAGAAAATAGTTTGTCTTTATAGGTAAATGATAAACTATAGGCATGCAATGCTTGGCGCTTAATAGTATCTGAAGCAGTGCCATATACGGTGTCGCCTAAAACAGGATATCCTAACGCTGAAAAATGGACTCTTATTTGGTGCGTACGTCCCGTAAGTGGTTTAACCTCAACTAAAGCAGCATCTTTAAAATACTCAAGTACTGTGTAATAAGTAAGTGATTCGCGGCCACGTGGATGTTGATGGGTCATTTTATGATTTTGCTGAGGATGGCGGCTAATAGGAAATTCTATAGTGCCGGTATTAAAAGGGTGGCCAACTACTACAGCTCTATAAGTTTTCTCTATGGTGCGTTTGCGAAATAAATTGCCAAAATAGGTCAATGTTTGCTCATTGCGTGGGATAACCAAAATACCTGAAGTATCTTTGTCTAACCGGTGTACTATACCAGGTCTATCGCTTGGGCCTACACCTTTAAGTTCTTTAAAATGGTGAATAAGCCAATCGACCAGTGTTACCGTGGTTGAATACTCATGAGGCGTATGGACCATAAGGCCTGCAGGTTTATAGACAATTAAAAAATCAGGGTGCTCATACAGTACTTTTACTCCGAGATCTTCTTGCGGTAAAGCAAGCCCTTCAAGTGCTTGTGGTACAGGAAAAGTAATAGCTACTCTATCGTGAGCTTTAACTACGCTATTAGATTTTAAAATAGGTTTTTCGTTAACCTGTATGCTACCAGTTTCAAGTAACTTTTGGAAAAAGTTGCGTGAGTAGCCAGGAAATTGCTGTACTAAGTACAGGTCAATACGTAGAGGAGAACTTGTAGGATCTACCGTGCTTTGTACCGATACACTCGGTTCAGGTGTACGCTCCATTTTAATGCTCCATGCGAGTGTTGTAAGGTTAAAATAAACGTGTTTTGAAAAAGTACTTTTGTTTTTGAAATTTAGAGGTAAACTAATGTTCTCTAGTTTAGGATAGACTGCTTATGTTTAAAGTCAAATGGACAATAAGCAGATAATTGTTTATTCTAAAAAAGAGATCGTTTTAGTATTACATCAATACGGGAGTGTGCAATGGCTACAAAAAGAATATTCGATCAAATTTTACACAATCTCGATACCGTTATTGCACAAGATAGTCCTTTGGGCGTTCTCCTTTGGCAGGGCTTTGTTAAACTACATCCTGCTGATATAGCACAATTTTTAGGTAATAACACCAAGGACACTGCCCAGCTTATTTTTGTACGATTACCTACGCATCTTAAGCTTATGGTGTTTTCTTACCTTTCTGATTCTATGAAGGTCTTTTGCTTATCATTTTTAGATGACCAAGATAGAGGCCACTTGCTTGCAAGTTTGCCACTTGATGAACTTACTGATTTTTTTGATGAGCTTTCAGATGAAGAACTCAAAAAATACTTGGTTTTATTGCATAAAAAAGATCGTGAAAAAGTGCTTTCGCTTATGCAGTTTAATCCTGAGTCTGCCGGTGGTATTATGGATACTAACGTGCTTACGCTTATGCAAGATTTCACTGTTGAAAAAAGCATCCAAATATTGCAACGCTTACAACCAAACAGAGAGCTACACCGAGAAATTTATGTTACCAATCAAGAAAATGAACTTGTTGGCCATATTAATTTAGAAGATTTAGTGCTTAAGCATCCTAAAACACGCCTTTCATCGATACTTTCTAAAAACGAACTCGTAGTACAAGTAGATGAAGACCGAGAAGCTATTGCTCATAAGATGGTCCATTACCAACTTATGACGGTGCCAGTAATAAATCATCAAGGCATTTTTCTAGGTATAATACCAAGTGATACGTTAGTATCTATTATCGAAGAAGAAGCAGCTGAAGACGTTTACAAAATATCTGCTTTAAAGCCTATTAAAGGCACCTACTTTGATACGCCATTTAAAAACCTGTTTTTGCAACGTATAGCAATATTAATACCGCTTTTGTTGTTGCAAACTTTTTCTACCATGATAATGCTCCATTATGAAACTCTTTTAGAAGGGTTTTTATTTGCTTTTTCTCCTATGATCACTAGTACAGGTGGTAATAGTAGCAGTCAGACCTCAGCCTTAGTTATTCAGGGTATGACGTTAGGTGAAATCAACGAAAGCAATATGCCACGCTTTTTATGGCGTGAATTTAATATGGCCGGTATTATGGGCATTACTCTTGGCATCGTTGCATTTATACGTATTTACTTAACTCATGGTGCCCATAATCTATTAGGAAACTTTGCAGTAAGCCTTTCTCTTGCTATAATAGTAATTATCTCGGTAATGCTTGGTAGTGTTATACCGTTTTTGCTTAAAAAGCTCAAATGGGATCCAGCGTTAGCAGCAGGACCTTTTTTAGCAACGCTCATGGATGTTATAGGACTTTTTTCTTATTGCTATATTAGTAAACTAATTTTAAAATAAGTAGTAAGATTTATTGACAAAGAGCTTAAATAGTAGTATTATTTGAATATATACTCGAGTTGAAAGTATTTAGGAGCCGCTAGCTCAGTCGGTAGAGCAACAGCCTTTTAAGCTGTGGGTCGTTGGTTCGAATCCAACGCGGCTCACCATTAGTCCCTATCGTCTAGCCTGGTCCAGGACACCGCCCTTTCACGGCGAAAACAGGGGTTCGAATCCCCTTAGGGACGCCAAATTTTGTTAAAGATTATCGTGCTATTAAAAAAAGCACGATTTTTTTTGCTTATTATCACACTATTTTTCAAGGAGTTTCTATGGCTCGTTCTTCTCTGTCTCATACTCAATTTATATCATTGCTCCTCATTATTGCTGGTTTTTGTTTGATTTTATTTGGAGCAAGTTACCTTATAAAGCCGTTTTTCTTTATGTTTATAGGCTATTTACTTCTTAATTATGGCCTTCAAATGCGTGGTTTTTCATCGATTAATATATTTTTAAGACAAATTACCGTACGCCGCTCACGCTAAACTTTTTTAGAGGGTTTGTTATGATAACAAAAAAACAGGTGCCAGTTGTTAATGCACTACAATTTGCTCTTGAAAGTCTACAAAATTCTTGGTCTTTATTTATCATAAGTGCCGTTCTTTATATACCATTAGTATGCTTAATAGCAACTCTTACATGGCGTTCTTTTGATCTTACTGATTTGCTATTAGACGTAATCACAGGTACTACTAGCACCTATGATTTTTCTGCGCTTATAGTTCCGTTTTCTATTTGGAGTGCTTGTGTTTTACTTAAATGTTATATTTCGCTCATTATAATCCAACTTACTTTACAGCTCTATGATAACAATAAAGCAGTAAAGCTTAATTGTTTGCCGTCTTTAAAAACATTTATAAAATATGTTATAGCTGTTATGGCTATTGGGTTATTGGTGACGCTTCCATGGTTTTTAGTGGTGCCCGGAATGATTATGCTTACAAAATATTTCTTTGTATCTGTAGCTAGTGCAGATGATTCAACTTCGCTTAAACAAGCCTTTAAAAGGAGCAGTAGAGCTACGTTTGGTGTTAGATGGACGCTCTTTGGATATACTCTTATGGTAGGTGTATTAATTTTACTCTCTCTACAGTTTTTTTCGTCTTATTTTTTTGTTTTTGTAAATGCTGTTTTGCAACTTATACTTACACTAGCAAGTGTCTATGTATATCGAAGCTTACTTGATCAACAGAATGAGATTGATCGTAAAGAGAAAAATTTAGAATCAAAAGAAAATTTTAGTGGCAATGAGCAGTAAAATTTTATACTAATGTTTATTGGAAAGAGAACTTTAACAATAAAGCTAAAGTTCTCTTTTTACTATTTACTATAGTTTTATACTTTTTATGTTATTTGATGATAAAATTCAACTCTAGCTTTTATAGAGCCTAAGTAGATAGTATTTACTAAGAAACTTAATTCATAAAATTCAAAAGCAAAAAGAGTAATCATGGCAAAACAGTTTAAAGTTGGTGATCAGGTTGAGTGGAATTCCAGCGCTGGAATAATTCAAGGTACAGTTGAAAAAGAAGTGACTAGTGACACAACCTTTATGGACCATACAGTACGTGCATCAGCTGAAGAACCACAGTATCTAGTGAAAAGTGATAAAACAGGCCATTTTGCTATGCATAAAGGTTCAGCACTTACTAAAATAACAAAAGGTTAGAAGTTTACTCTTCGTTGTAATTTTATGTAGACTTTTTCCTAGCTCGTAAAACTTATAGCTCTATTGATGCTGGTGTATCTCTAGTGGAATCTGCTTGATTTAAGAAAATAAAATAACTTTCTAGCACGGCCATAAGCAAGAGATATAAGTTATTAATTGTTGAGCAAAAATAGTACGGTAACTTACAGTAAGTATTATTCTACTACTTGTTTAATATATTTACAGAGATAGTAATTATGAAAAATAGTTTATGCTTTATTCCAGTTATCCTTATACTCTGTAGTATTATTTTTTCAGGTAGTACTCTCAAATCTTGGCCCTCAATTTTTAATAGATCAAGTAAAGTTACAACATCAATTTTTTTAGATCAAAAAACAAATCAAAAAATTTATACAGCAACGTATCCGTTAGCTGAGTGCCAAGGGTTAGTAAGTATAAAATCTCATACTCATTGGAAAGATTATCCAACCTTATACCCTGGAAAACTATATCCTAAAGAACATCAAGCAATTAACTTAAAACTAGTAAGACATGCTGCTAATGAAGTGGTTATTAAGGCTGTACTGGATAAAGAGATTTATGAGTTAGTTGATAAGAGTTATGAAGGTATGAAGCCTTGGCATGCATTACATAATCCTCAGTCTTCAAATGAGTTCTATCAAAGAAAAAATGGCCCAAGGTGGATTCCTTGGTCAGACAATGCACTAACAAATAATTGGTTGAAACTAGAGCGCAATGTACAGATACGTGCACATAATAGACTTGAATTAAGGCTTGAGGAACCAGGCTATTTTGAGATAGCAGTTCCTTTTGATGCTGATATAGAGACAAATGCAGGAAGTTTTTACTGTAACACTACTAATGCACAGTTATTTCCAGTGCATGAGCAATCAATTGATAAAGCTACTGGCAAAGTAGTCTATAAAAATAGCTATTTACTATCTAAGCCAAAGGGTCTAATTAAGATAGAAAGCAATCTAATGCAAAATAAACCTATTGCTGTAGTTATAACACGCCATAAAAGCAATACAGTTATAGTTGCTCGAACTACCTCTTCTGAGCACATTACAGCTGCTGATAAACAGCCAATTATACAAAGCTCTACACAGTACGCTGCATTATTACGAGGTACAAATAGACTCTACTTATCATTTGAAGAACCTGGTGTATACTCTGTTGCTGTTCCTAATGATGCTGATATAGAAGTAAATCAACTTGAAGGAGATATTAGTTATATTTCTGATAAACCTACATGGTTAACTATTCGTGGTACTACAGTAAACCAAGTTGGCCATAATGGTAATCTTATACGCCCTTCTCCTAATAATAAGTTATTAAAAAATGTAAACGAGTGGGAGTATTATTGGGGTAGTAAAAGCGATCCTTTAACTAGGCTGGTAACTCAAAATGGCCATATAACTGTATTGAGGCGTTACTTGTAATTACGTTTAAATTTCTTTTCTATTTCGTACTGAGAAAGAACCCAAATAGTTGGTCTGCCATGAGGACATGTAAGCTTGTTTTCTTGAGTATAGAGCTTTTTTAACATTCATGTACATCTGGGTTCTTACGTGCTTTTTTTTAAATCGCGATAAAAATTTTCATGAGATCCTAATGAAAGCAGGATTAATTGCTCTTCATCTTCTTGATGTTCATAAGCTAGTAGAATTAGCTGTTTGACCATACTAAACTTATACACTTGAACTCCGCTTAGATCTCCTTTTTTTTCATTGTCAATGTCAGGATTGTTAATGATTTCCATCACTGCTCGATCTAAGTCTTTTTTTTGATTACTATGTAACTTTTTAAGTTGCTTAGTAAATGTGGGAGTTTGTACAACTTTCATGATTAGTTTTCATTGAATGTATATATTTCAAACTTATTAGCAATCGCCTCTTGTTGAGCTATAAGAATATTTTTTATAAATTCATAGGTTAAATCTGGATTTTCTTCAGCTAGTCTTCCTATTTTTGCCCAATGTTCTATTTGTCCTGCTAGCGATCGATTTAATGCTTTAGATATAATTTTTGCTTCCGAAATTATATCTTTTGATAATTTGACTGTTGCCATAGTATACTTTCTTGAATTTAAGCTTATTGTTATTTGCTAATTATAGGTCATTTGGTTTCAAAATACAACCACATGCATTAAAATAACACTTAAATATACTTATTTGTAGTTGCGCTTAAATTTCTTTTCTATTTCATACTGAGAAAGAGCCCAAATAGTTGGTCTGCCGTGAGGACATGTAAGCTTGTTTTCTTGAGCATAAAGCTCTTTTATTATTTCGTGCATACCAGCAGTGTTTAACTCATCGCCAGCTTTTACTGCAGCTTTACAGCTCATTTGGGCATGTATCTTTTCTTGCAAGCTTTTTTGTAACTGTTGCATATCTACCTGTTGTAGCTCATGTATCCAGCCAATGGTTTGCTGTACAATATCTTGAACTGGCTGATTTTTAAGATAAATAGGTGTTTCTTGCACGATAAGTTCTGTTGCACTAGCTTGTTCTATAATTAAACCAACGTTATGAAAGAGCATCAAGTAAGGCTCTAAAGCTACCATATCATTTTTAGCAATCGAAATTACTTGAGGAAATAATAGTTTAACGCGTTCTATAGTGTTAAAGTTTGCTTTTAAACGTTCATATATAATGCGCTCGTGCGCAGCATGCTGATCGATAAGCACTAAGCCTTCAGTTGTTTGAATAATAATATACGTATCTAATGCTTGGCCTACCAAAGTGTACGAGAGTTCAGCAGTAGTAGTTACATCTTGGGCTTGAATAGTATTTTGCTGTAAAATACTTGTAGGTACTTGAGTTATTGCAGTAGGGTGCTCTGGATTTACAACTTGCGAAGTAAAATGCTGTGCAATGGCTTGCGTAAACTGAGAGCTTTCTAGTTGTTGCTTCTCTTGAGAGATTAGAGGGGAATTCTGCTCAAATGACTGACTGATTCTCCATACTTGATTGTTGGAGTACGCATGAGTGTTGGTTGGCAAAGTAGGTATGCTTGACTGTTGTTTGGGTTGGTGGCTAACTGGTGTTGATGCACCCAGGCTTTGAGCTGTATACAGTTCAAGACGCTCTTTGACGGTAGTTTCTATAAGCAGCTCTACTATACGAGGATGTAAAAACTGTACTTCTTCTTTGCGTGGATGAATATTAATATCAACAAATTCTGGATCTAAAGAAATAAATATAAAGCCTGCAGGATACCGTTCTGGTTGAAGCATCCCTTGATAGCCTTTGATAAGTGCTTGAGCAAGCTTATGATTTTTAACCCAACGCTTGTTAACAAATACAAATATCTGGTTGCGATCATAACGGCTATACTGAGGATCAGATAGGGCTCCGCTGACTTTTAAATTCATACGGCCTTCTTCTGCTTCAAACACTAAAATATTATGAGAAAGGGCTTTTTCGTATAACTGTTCAATACGTAACGTAAGATGACTTGCAATGGGGCAGTTATGTACTAACTTTTTTTCGTTGTATAACTTAAAATGTACTTGTGGATAATCCAAACAAATAGCATAAAAGAGTTGTAAAATAGTGCGCCACTCTGTTTCTTTTGCTTTTAAAAACTTTTTACGTGCAGGCACATTATAAAAAAGATCATGAATAGCAATCTCTGTACCTGTATTACAGGCAGTAACTGTTTCTTTATGTATTATCCCGTCACTAACTTCAAGCGTTA
>JACDHA010000038.1 GCA_013821315.1 Candidatus Dependentiae bacterium
CACAGGTGCTCTAAGCTCTTCGTTAATAGTTGACGCTGATATTACAACAGGTACTATTTCTGATAGCAAGTTAAGTTCACCCGTAAGCTCTACCAGCACAGCAAACTCTTTAGTTAAACGAGATATAGCAGGTAATTTTGCAGGTAATACTATTACAGCTAACAATTTTAGCGGCCCCTTAACAGGTAATGCTTCCTCAGCTACAAACTTTAGTGGCTCACTGAGCGGAGATGTTACAGGAACTCAAAGTGCTACTGCTGTTAATTTTGTTGGTGGTCAATCAGCAGCAAATGTTGCAACTGCAACCATAGCTGCCAATGCAGCAACTGCAGCTAATACCGCTGGTACAATAGTACTGCGCGATGGAACAGGTAACTTTAGTGCAGGAACTATTACTGCTAATCTAACTGGTAACGTAACAGGAAATCTTACAGGTAATGCCTCAGGTTCAGCTGCACTTAACGTACTTAAAGCTGGCGATGCAATGACAGGAGCTTTAAGTATTACTACAACAGCTGCTGGCATAACACCACTTACCCTTACCCCGCAAGCAAATTCAACGGGACTCTCTATTGGTGCAACTTCAGGTAATGCACTTAACATTAACAATGGCCAATTTACTGTTATAGGATCAACTGGTAATACTACCATTGGCGGAACACTTAACGTAACTGGTGCTACTACTTTTACTGGAGCAACTGCTCTTACAGCTTTAGGAGCAACATCCCCTGGAGTAGTACATGCTGCAGCCACCACAGGTGCTCTAAGCTCTTCGTTAATAGTTGACGCTGATATTACAACAGGTACTATTTCTGATAGCAAGTTAAGTTCACCCGTAAGCTCTACCAGCACAGCAAACTCTTTAGTTAAACGAGATATATCAGGTAATTTTGCAGGTAATACTATTACAGCTAACAATTTTAGCGGCCCCTTAACAGGTAATGCTTCCTCAGCTACAAGTTTCACAGGCCCGCTTGCGGGTGATGTTACAGGTACTCAAGCAGCAACAGTTGTTAGTCTTGTAGGGGGTCAAGCAGCAGCAAACGTTGCAACTGCAACCATAGCTGCCAATGCAGCAGCTGCAGCTAATATCGCTGGTAAAATAGTACTACGTGATACATCAGGTAACTTTAGTGCTGGTACTATTTCTGCAAATTTACTAGGTAATCTAACAGGAACTGCAACTTTCAACGATGGAACGGCAGCTACACCTAGTATTTCTTTTGCAAATCAAACTAATACAGGATTTTATCGCTCTACACCAAACAGTATCAATGCTAGTATTAATGGCAGCAATCGTATGACTATTGATTCAGCTGGAATGCGATTTGTTGCTAGCTATAAAGCAAGCGCTTATGTAACAAGCGATATAGTACTTGCTGCTACACCTTATACTGTAGCTTTTGGCACAAAGAATTTTGACCCTAACAATAATTTTTTTACTAGTGGAGCAACTCAAAGTTCTACCTATACTGCTCCAGTGGCCGGTTATTACCTTATAGCAGTACAACTTACCGTTCAAGGAGTAGGTGTTTCCTCAAGTAATCTTAGAGTTTTTAAAAATAGTGCTGCCGTGCCTGGTTATTCAGTTTCTTCGGCAATTGCTAATAATAAGTTAGGTTCATTGTCTTTAACTAACATTATATTTCTTAATGCCAACGATACGTTAAGCATATCGTATAGTGGATCAGTAGGAGATATAGTTAAAGCAAGTGATTCAAACATCGCTATTAGTTTAATGTCAATATAACACTACCAACAGGTATAACAAATAAGGGCCTCTAGTCGAGGCCCTTATTAATGTTTATATATTTAAGCTGTATTTGTTAAAAATTAACTGTTAACGAAGCTCCCACTGTGTTGGCAAGCAGAGCATTTTTACCATTAAAGCCATGTTTATACCAGAAACTTACATAAGGCTCGATAGGCCATTGAGCGCATGGACGACAGAAGTTATAGTTAAGACCTACAATAAAGCTATGCGCTGTCCAGTTTTGTAAACTCTGAGCATTATTAACTAACCCTACAGAATCTATGCCATCGTTTCTAACATATAACTTATCTTCGTTTCGCTTTAAGTACTGATAATTTAATTTAACCGATAAACCACCTAAAAGATCAAATGCTTCAACATATAAATTATATTGTTGCCCTAGACCATACTCTTTAAAAGCACAATTTTTATTAAAAAACAAAAGATCAGTCTGACCATTACCAGCCCTAATACGACGATCTCGCGTATTGCCAAAAAGGTAGAGAAATTCAGCATCAAGGCCACCACGTAAGCGATGAGCAAAAAGCAAGTCTAAACCGCCGGCAATTTGCAGCCCCCAAGAACCATCATTACCAAAAGGAAATGCTAAAATTTTATCTTCATCTTGCTTAAGACCCGTAGGCATCGATAAACCAAAACGCAGCTGCGTGCTCACGCAACGCAAAAAAGGTTTTGCTTGAGGATGATCAAGTTTCCAAGTACCTTGAGCAACTAAATCTCCAATGCCCTGTCTTTTCCAGCCATTAAGTGAAAGATTGCCACGCTCACGCGCTAATGTAGTAAGTTTTTTGCCCATTGCTTCTTCAAAAGAGACTTCACTTTCTTCTTCAACAAAAGAAACGTTACTGAGTTCCATTTGATAGTAAGGTAAAAACAGTCCAAAACTCAGTCCATAGTTATAATGCCAACGAGCAGCAAACATAAGATTAGTCTTAACTTTAAAGAGACCATAAGGCTTAAACTCACCTGCACAGTTAAAACCTTCATTATCATTAAACAGCTGTGCTAAATCATGTTCCCCTGCAGCCTCGTTAAGAGTAACCGTTCGCAAAGCAGCATGTAAATTTTGACTATTTTGCCATAATTGTAGCGGGTTGACAGGACCTTCATGCGATCTGCGTCTTACTCGACCAAAACAATCTTCAGTATCTTGAAAAGCTCGTACACATAAAGCATGTTCGTAACCAACGGTAAACTGAAAGTTTTTCCCGGGGCACACAGGTGGTATAAGAAATCTATCTGTTGGTCTAAAAATATTAAGCGGCGCAAGAGCAACGACAGTTCCTGTAGCACCAAGCACAAGTGCCAAAGACAAATTTTTAAGTATTTTTTGTATGTTATTCATGTAGCATAATCCCAAATTCACCAGGAATTAACCAGGTGCCTAGTGTTGTATCGTATATTAACCGTCCAATAGTACGGCTTTCTTCTTTAAGAACAATTCGCTTAGTGTCTTTACTTGCAAAACTAGTGCCTGCTTTTAATGATGAAGGCCAAATTTCAAGCAGCGCTCCATCATCGCCTTGTGCTCCTCGAGTAGCAAGTATTACTGATCCATCAGTTACTATATGAGTACGGTAATCCCCTAGAGAAGCAAAAAAGCCCCGTTCTCCATTTTGATACATATAATCAGGCAGCAGATTAGCGTGCCCTGTAGCTGCATCGAAAGCTATTCTGTAAAGTCGTGCTTGTTCACCATGCACATACCCGTTAAGAGCATAGAGCATACTTTTACTTCCTGCCTCAACAGCAAATAAGCGTGTTACAGGCCCCCTATGCTGCTGCCAACCAGCTGAGCACGGTAATTCAAAGTATTGCCAGTCAATATCATGTGCATGCTGCACTGTAGCTAAAGACCTTGTACCGCTTGATTTTAAGAGGCCAGAACTTGTTGCAAGAAAAGCATACGGTTCAGCTATAACCATATCTGATAGATAAAACTTATGATGTTGATCATTTTTAATTAACGTTACAGCATGCAGATTTCCTGTAACAAAGTTTTTTGCACTAACTTCTATACGTTCAAGTTTTTCGTAACTTAAAATATAAGCTCTGTTATCACGTGCTACAATTTTTCTAATACCACGCCAATGGCCTAAAAACTTACATGCCATATCAGAGGTCAACCCAGAAAAATTGGCTCCCAAACCCGGATCAACTGGCCAACCACTACCATCAGGGCGAGCAAGGACAGCCAGACCACTGCTGCCACCAACAAGCAACCAACCGTACGTACCATCGCTTATAACTTCTACACAAGAAATTGAACCCACTTTAGCTAAATCACCACCAGAAATCTCAAGAGCTTGAGAGTTCCCTGAAAATGACTCTAAAGAAGCATTGGTCATTACTTGAGCAGGACCACTACCGATTAACGGTGTAAAAACAGTATTTTTGTCAGTGCCTGTTTGCACGAGAAGTACACTTTTTAAGCCGCCTGCAGCTACTACAGCTATTCGATTGCCAATCTGTTTAGTAAAGCTGGGTGTAGAATAGGTAAACGAATGGACTGAATGGACACCACCTGCTGTAAACCAACTGGTTGGTATACATTTTGCAATAGCATTAGTACCTGAGTGCCAGCGAGTTCTCTTGATATATTTTTCAGCTTTTATATCACTTGCTTTTATATCATTTGCTTGGGCAGGCATATACCAAAAAAAAGTATATTCCGGATCATATATAAATGATTGCACCGGTTCAGCTACACTGCCAGCACGACGCCACTGGGTCCATCCTACAACAGAACCAGAATCATCAAAAATTGCTTGTGAAGAAAAGATACCGGAAGCTTGGTCCGTAGTACCAGCGCCTACGGAAACGTACACAGCATCATGAGCAACTTGTAGTTGCGTTATAGGACCCGGCAAAACACTTGTACCACCTACTTGAGCAGACACATCAGATACAGCAACCGTATGCTCGGGCAGCGTAGCTGGTTTTATAAAGTTATTGCTCTGTTTATCAGCTAAAGTACCAATAGTCTCTGTGTCAGCAGAAATACCCACAAGAGGCACAGCACATACAGCCTGGTTGTTTGCAAAGTCACGAACCACAATAAGATAGGCATGGCTAGTACTTGTATGCATAGTACGTACTTTTGAAAGATGCACTTTTTCATGAGCACCACGCGTTGCTACTATGCTTGTACCATTAAAAACAGCATCTGGTGCAATAGGCTGTAAGCGTAAACGACTGCCTATAATTGATCCAAGGACAAGGGCCTTAGCACCACTTGTAGCAGCGCTACCAGAAGTTACCTTAAATGCTCCAAAAAACCTATTAAGTTTAACATCGTAATAAAAATCAGCTGTAGACTCGAGCGCTGTTAATGCACTATCAATAGCAAGATGCGTAGAATCTAAGTTTAAGCATAGAGGAGCTAGTTCGGCTTTACCTTCATCAGTACGCTCATGTCGCCATAACCACTCTTTTTGTATTTCTTCGTCAGCTGGTTTGTCTTCTTTTTTATTTTCTTTTGTTTTTGTTGGAACACTTTTTTTAGCTGTTACTTTTTTTGTAGATTCTTCTTCTTTTTTAGATTCTACTAAGTCTAAAAATACAGGTGAAAGCGAAATTTCATTAGGCTTATTATTACGTATAACAACCAAACCAGTGGAAGTTGATACTAAATTTAGTATTTGAGAATCTGTTGGTAACGTAGTTGCTGTTACTTGTGTGTTTTTACCTGTTGTAGTGGTGGCATAGAGTGTGGTTGGTTCATCTTTTTTAACCGCTACAACTCTTCCAGATACTAATCCAATAGTACTAATAGAAGCACCATATAAGGGGTTATCAGTATTAGGAGTATTTTTGTAAATTACTTTTTCAGGAGCTAAACCTATAACTCTCTGAGAAAAACGAGATAAAGCGCTGAGTGCCAGGGTTTTATCTTTTTGACAATCTAAAGATCCCACGTAAATAGTTTCTGGTGTGTAAAAAGTATAACAAGACACAGGTACTATGCTTGTAGGGATAAAATCTGCTCCACAGATTCTACCAGAAAACCCAGCAACCAATAATAACACTATAAAATAAACAGGACTGTAAAGAAGATATATCATAGAAAAGTTCCTTTAATTAATGTGTAACCTTATAGAGTGTACAACAAAATTGAAGCGATTGCCAAAATCTTAAAATATGTTATATATTGAAATAATATAATAATAATTATTTAAAAAAATTTATAACAATAAAGTTCACCCCATGCATACAAAAATATTTTCAGCTACTACCATTGGCATTGAAACGTATCCAGTAGAAGTTGAAGTAGATTTATCGTTTGGATTGCTTCAGTTTTTTATTGTTGGACTTCCGGATACTGCGATAAAAGAAAGCAAACAGCGTATACAAACAGCTCTTAAAAATTCTGGCATAAAACTACCAGAAAGAAAAATTACGGTTAATTTAGCTCCTGCTGATTTAAAAAAAGAGGGAACACTCTTTGATTTACCTATTGCTGTAGGCATTTTACACGCAGCACAGCTGGTTTCTTTAGACGCCCAGTTTTTGCAAGAAACACTCTTTTTAGGAGAACTATCACTTGACGGCACTATAAAACCAGTTAAGGGCATCCTGCCTATTGCCTATGATAGCGCTAAGCTTGGCAAAAAAAGACTTATTGTAGCCACACACAATGCTCCAGAAGCGGCACTTATTACACATCTAGAGGTTATAGGCATTACCAATCTTATAGAACTTATTGCGTATATAAAAAAAGAAAAGATTATTGCCCCAACACGCACTAATTATAAAGATTTTCTACCTACAACACGCAAATCCCTGCTTGACTTTGATCAAGTAAAAGGACAATTTACTGCAAAGCGAGCATTACAAATAGCTGCCGCTGGACGCCATAATATATTATTTATAGGATCACCTGGCTCAGGCAAAACTATGCTTGCCAAGCGCCTACCGACTATTATGCCACCTCTTTCTTTTGATGAAATAATACAAACAAGTAAAGTGTATTCTATTAGTGGTAAATTAGATAAAGATCCTTTAGTAACAGAAAGACCTTTTAGAAATCCGCATCATACTATTTCTCAAGCAGGGCTTGTAGGTGGTGGCTCATTTCCTCAACCAGGTGAAATTAGTTTGGCTCATAATGGCATATTATTTTTAGATGAACTTACTGAGTTTAAACGTGATACTCTGGAAGTGCTACGCCAACCACTTGAGCAACAAGTAGTAAGTATTGCACGTGCACAACATACCGTACAATTTCCTGCAGCATTTTTACTTATTGCGGCTCTTAATCCTTGTCCCTGTGGGTTTTTAGGCGATAAAAAGCGCCCGTGCACCTGCAGTTCTTTACAAATAACCAAATATATTTCTAAACTTTCAGGGCCACTACTCGATCGAATAGATTTGCAAGTTACGGTGCCTTCTCTTGATTACGAAACTATTAAAGATCAAGAAACTCATCAAATAAGTTCAGCTAAACTCTATGAAGCTATAGAAAAAGCAATTAAGGCTCAAGAGAACCGTTCACAAGCACTTAATACACCTAAGAATTGGAATGCGTATTTACCAGCTGAGCATATTGATAAACACTGTATACTTACCCCTGGCGCACAAGAGTTGGTTAAAAAGGCATTTGATAAACTTAATCTTACCATGCGCGGATACCATAAATTATTAAAAGTTGCCCGCACTATAGCTGATTTAGAAACCAGTGAATCTATTGATATACAGCATATCAAAGAAGCACTATTATATAGATCACTTGATCAAAGCTTTGCAAAAGAGTAACACATGCGTAGTATCGGTATTGATGCAGTAGAAATAGAGCGCTTTAAGCATTGGCACACGTATAGCGCTCAGCAACTAGAAAAAATTTTTACTGTGCAAGAAATAGCTTATTGCTTGGCTAACAGTAGCAAAAGCGCTGAGCGCTTTGCTGTACGATTTGCCGCAAAAGAAGCAACCTATAAAGCTTTAAGCTCTTTATGCAATCTTGAACAAAGTTTTCTAAGTCTAGCCAGGGCATTTGAAGTTCAAAAGCACAATCATGTGCCCATTCTAGTTATTGATTGGACTAAAATTATTAATAATAGTCTAGATAAAACATCTATAACTATACACTGTTCTTTTACTCATACAAAAACGACAGCACT
>JACDHA010000039.1 GCA_013821315.1 Candidatus Dependentiae bacterium
TTTGCTTTTAAAAACTTTTTACGTGCAGGCACATTATAAAAAAGATCATGAATAGCAATCTCTGTACCTGTATTACAGGCAGTAACTGTTTCTTTATGTATTATCCCGTCACTAACTTCAAGCGTTATGCCTGCAGTGGCATCAGCTTCTTTGGTAGTTAACACTACTTTGCTTACCGACGAGATGCTTGAAAGAGCTTCACCACGAAAACCAAAAGTTGCAATATGTTCTAAATCGGTAACACTGGTGATTTTGCTTGTAGCATGATGTTTAATACACATACGTGCATCTTGTGCATCCATGCCGCAGCCATTATCAATAACTTGAATAAGTTTTTTGCCAGCTTCTTCTATATAAATAGTTATTTGTGTAGCGCCAGCATCAAGAGCATTTTCTATAAGTTCTTTAACAACGTTAGCTGGTCGCTCAACGACTTCGCCTGCAGCGATCTTTTGAGCTTCTTGAGGAGAAAGTTGTTTTATGCGTGCCATAGCTGTGTTGCTTTCTTAAATTGTTTTTATAGAAGTACTTACTTTTAATTATACTTGCAGCTACAAAAAGCACAAAAGCTTAAAAAGAGTTCAAAAAAAAGCCGAGATAAATTTCTCGGCTTCTAAAGGAGGTACTTATAAAATTAACTAATTTTGTTAGCTTTAGGCCAGAAATAGGCAGCAAAAGCACCAGTTATTAATGCATGGGAATATGAATTTTTACGTATACCTAAAAACTTAAGATCTTTAGGATCAGTTCCGTTCTTTCGATGATCACTGAAACTTGTATCATCTAGAAGAATTTGATGCACCACCGCGTCAAGGAAAAAAGGAGCAGCATATAAAGCTGTTTTTTGAGCCCATACTTTTACATCATGACTAACGCTAACTTCTAACTCAGCTTTTACTTTTGCAGCTGCACAATTATTTATAGCAAGCAAAGAAAGAGCAGCTAAACTGAATAGGTGTATAATTTTGTTCACAGTAATACCTTTAATTTGAATTAATTTAATGTTTTAAATCTTAATTAGTATAACTTTAGTTTATCAGTAATACAAATAGCTTCTTTTAATGCTAAAAAAGTTTGATGGCCGAGATTTATATCTCGGCCATCAAGAACAATTACTTATTAAAATTAGCTAATTTTGTTAGCTTTAGGCCACAAATAAGCAGCAAAAGCACCAGTTATTAACGCATGGGAATAAGAGTTTCTACGTATGCCTAAAAATTTAGGTGTTCTAGAGTCTGTCACATTATTTTTTTGATAATCAGCAAAGCTTGTATTACTTAAAAAAAGTTGATGCACTGCTGCGTCAAGGAAAAATGGAGCAGCGTATAAAGCTGTTCTTTGAACCCATACTTTTACATCGTGACTAAGGCTCACTTCTACTTCAGCTTTTACTTTTGCAGCTAAGCAGTTGTTGATAGCAAGCAAAGAAAGAGCAGCTAAGCTAAATAACTGTATAGTTTTGTTCATAACGTTACCTTTGAGTTTAATTAATTTAAAAATAGTTTAAAACTTTCATCAGTATAGCTCGGTATACTAAATAGTAAAACTACTTTTTGTTAGTTCTTCTTCTGGCTCGGGTATAAAAGATCTCTTGATAAGCGGCATAAGATACTTCATGCGTTGATGAAGAGTAGGCTCATTTCTTTTTGAAAACCACGATTTATAGGGCATTCTTTGACTGCGTTTAATATAATAACTAAGCAACTCTTGAGCGGTATTTGTCCGTTTAGCTGAATCTACATCATTTTTTTTGGCAGTATATTTATAATACATATCTGCAGCAATATGGTTTAAAATAACTTTTAAAATAGCGCTTGTTGCTACATAGTTATGAGCAGCAATAGTGTTTTTTATAAACGGAGTAGAGCGTAAAATGTGGGGAAGCTTAAGGTATAAGCTTTCTGTACAATAGGTGTAAGTTGTTGTTAGTGTTTGAGTGACAAAAGGTATTACTGCCATAACACAGGCACTAGTTAAAATCTGTTTTTGTTCAATCATGTTTACTGCATGAGCTATAACAGCTTTTTTTTCACCTTCGGTAAGCTCGTTATAAAAATCAGGATTTACAAAAAGCAATGAATCAGTGCATACAAGGGGGCTATACACAGAAGGCTGCATATCAGCTTTAATACTTTTTAAAGGCAAGGTGTTCCAGTGCTCATAGTTAACCTGTTTTAAATGATAGCGTAGAGAAACAGTTAGTTCAGGTGTAAGATCATCATCTCCAAAGAATTCTAAAGCTTGTTTTTCCGATAATAATAAACAATACTTGTATGCTTCTAACCATGAGGGTCCAGCAGCTACTGCCCAATGACCTAAAAAGCTGAGAGCTCTCGTTTTAAAGGAGGTAGGTGTTACATCACCTGCTGCTTTACTATTGTTTATCGTAAATATGCTTGTAGCGAGTAAAAGCAATAAAACATAAGCCATACGCCGGATCATGTAGTTCCTTTGATTAATGCAATGTAGTGTGTACTAAGCTTAATAGTTAATTTCTAATTCATAGATGCTATACAAATGTTGTGTATCTTTAAGTAAATGGGTAAGAGTTACCTTTTTAAACAAGCTGTAAGAGCCTAATGCTCTTAAAAATTGAGTAATTCCTTGCGAGTCGAGTGCTTGCCCTTTAAGCGTAAGTACCTGTTTTTTTTCATCTGACACTATATTGAGTACCATTACAGAATCAGGAATAAGAGAACTCAAGGCTTCTATAAATCTATGAGGCATGTTTTTTTTAACGTTACTTAAAAAAGCAGGTTTTTTTTGATTTTTTTTAGCGTTATCTGTAACTGTTTTATCTTTAATAATCTGTTTTTGATTTGCTATAAAGCCAGCTAAAGCAGTGTGCTCTTTTTTAATGTTATAAAACGAATAAAGCTGATGAGCCTCAATAGACAAAACTATAGTCAGGACAATTAACAAGAGAGTACAAGAATTTTTTTTCCATCGCTTAAGTGAAGGAGTAAAAGTGCTGCTGTTAGGTTCAATAAAATTAAGCGGCTTCATATAACAGTTTTCCTATAGTATACATACCCATGCAGGTTTGTGTTAATTGAGAACTTCCAGACGTTAAGTACTGCTTAACATCTTCAAGGCATTTAAATTCTAAACCAGGAGACGTAGCAGGTTTTTCAAAGCTATGTGCATAATATAAAGCAGTTGTCAGGGTAGTAATGCCCAGCAAGTTAAAACAATTAAAAGCGAGTAGTTTGTAGCTTAATAATTGTTCATGACGTACGTAAGCTCCATATGTTTTTCCAAAAAGAGATTGTTCTTGTACATGAGAGCCCCGTTGAGCTGGTGCAGGGCCAACGTCCCAGTATTCTTGTAAAGCAGTGCTTTCAAAGGCTATAACTACGCAAGCCTCATCAAGTTTATAGGTGTACATAAAATTTTTTATAAGCATACGTATTGCTGTTGGATTATAAATATATAATTGATATACAGCAAAGTGTTCTACTACGTTTTCCTGATAAGCTTGTATACTAAGACCATTTTTGTCTTCTGCTACCAAGCTAAAAGTTATGTAAGTATCAGTAATCAGCATGCCTACTATCTGCATAAGGTCATTCCTGCTGTTACAACTCTATCATGTTGAGCGAGATCTTTCTGAACTTGGATAGTGGTGTACTTATACTGCTCAAACAGTTTTTGTACTGCTGGACCTTGTGCGTAGCCAATTTCAAGAGCAACTTGTGGAATAGATTTTTCTTTAAAATCTGGTCTAAACAGCAGATACTCTGGCGCTTGTTGTAAAAGCATCTTAATAAGCTCAAGACCGTCATCAGGAGCTACTAATGCTTTATAATCTTCCCAGTTTTTTACCGATGGGTCAAGCGTTAGCCACTCGTTATGGCTTATATATGGTGGATTACTTACCATAACATCAAAACGTATGCCAGGCGGCAGAGCTGAAAATAAGTTTGATTCTAGTATAGTTATATTAGGCACATTATTTTTGAGAACATTTTCACGTGCAAGAGTACAGGCTTGTGATGAAATATCTACAGCATATACCTGTGCTTGAGGAAATGCTTGAGCAAGAGCAATACCAATGCACCCAGAGCCGGTGCACATATCTAAAATAGCAAAATCTTGCTTATCTAGTTGCTTAAGCTGATTAATAAGCTCAGCACACCAATATTCGGTTTCCGGTCTTGGTATTAAAATAGGCTCTCTTATTGTAAGAGTAAGGTCAAGAAATTGCACTGATCCTAAGATATAGTTCAGGGGTTTGTGCTCATGCACATGCTCATAGAGAGCAGCTTTGAGTGTCTGCTCTTGCTCTAGTGTAAGACTAGAGTCTTGCGCTCTCAGTTGAGCTTGGCTCTTACAGGTAAGCCATTCTATAAGCCACCAAGCACAACTATATGCTTGATCGTAAGAGCCATAGAGTGGTGCTATTTCTTGAGCCACGTGTGTTACAACTGTTTTAATAGATGCGTTCATAGTGCCTAATGTAAAATAGAATATGTTTTAGTTAAGTATACTATATTTAGAGCAAAATGCTTTTTGAGTACTTTTTCACCATACCTTAATTGGTCTTACAGTGTAAATACTTTGCATAAAAAAGAGCACTCAATTGAGTGCTCTTTAGATACTAAAATATTTTTTAGATACTAGAATATTTTTAAGCTCTATCTTACTCTAGTTTACCATTACCGTTACTGTTACTATTTTGGTTAACATTCATTGAGGCGAATATTTGTCGCAAAGTCTCTTTTTGCTCTGGAGTAAGCGACTTTAAAAAACGTTCTTCAGCTACATTCTTAAGTAAATTGGGATTATACAATGCTAGATCGAGTAATCCTTTTTGTGACAATTTAGCACGTTGCTCTAAAGATACAGTTTCAATAAATTCTTTCATTTTGTTTATAGCATTATAAGAAAAAGCAGCTTGTGCTTTATTTAAACAGCTTTCTTGCGTCTTAATAATTGCATGTAAGTGCTCTATTTGCTTAAGTTTTAAAGACTGAATAAAAGTTTTATTCTGTAAAAATAAAACTGGGTTTATGCAAGCTTTAAAAATAAATGCTTGTTGCTCTGCGCGTTGAAGTCCTAAGTGCTGTAACTGATTGATGTCTAAACCATTCGCAAATGCAGCAGACTCAATTTTTAAGCTATCTTCTGGACTAAGAGTTGCTTTAGCTCCACCGTTAGAATTACTCAATTTACTGTACTGGCGAAGCAGAAAGCATGCAGTAGCATAGGTGTTTTTCGTTGGCACCATAGTATCTTTATTATAAAATAATGTATAAGCTGCATATGAATTAGCAGCTAACATACCGACAATACTAACAGCTCCTGCTGATAATCCACCATAATAGGTACTTGCAGCACATAATGCAGCTTCAGCAGTTGGAATTGTAGCTGCAGCAGCTAGTGTTAGAAGCATTGTTAGCTGTCCTGCTTTTTGAGGAACTTGTGCAACTTGTTGCATTGCATTATGTTGAGCAGCAGGTGAAATAGAAGTGTTTAACGCTTGATTAAAAATACCTTGGCGTAAACCTAAATCACTCTCTAATTTTCTATATTTAAAAGCGTCTTCTACTAATTTTTTAAATTCAGTGGTATTTAGATTGCGATAAGTGTTTAATAATTCTGCAAGTTTTGCAAAGTTAATTACTTCTATATCACTGAAAAACTTAGACCACTTAGGTTGTAGAATGTTTTGTGCTTGCTGTGTTGTTACATCTTTTCTTTCTGTTACTGCTTTAATTACTAAGCTAAGACCCTCTAAGTTAAAGTAATCCTCTAAGTTTACATTAAACATATTATTTAATACTAACAACGCTTGAGCTTGTTGATCTTGTGCAAAGTTAATTTTAATTAAGTGTAAAATGCGATTACGAGTGATCTGAAATTGAAGAGTTGTGATAAAAGATCCTAACTTACCGTCAAGAGCTGGTATATCTTTTAATTCTTCGTCTTTAATCAAACAAATAGCTATATCAGCTAAAGCACTTACAGGAATTTCTTCTTCTGTACATTCTAGGAGTTTCGCTAATTTAGGTAAATTAAAAATACTTTCTAGTTGTTGAGAGGTGATTTCTTTCCCAAATTCTTTTAAATTTACTAGTGTATTAACTTTATTTAAATTTAAACAATCGACATATTCAGG
>JACDHA010000040.1 GCA_013821315.1 Candidatus Dependentiae bacterium
TATCGCGCATAGTAATAGGAAATCCTGTCTTTATCATATGAGCAGTTTGCGACATATCGTCTTGCTCAACTGCTTTTATTAATTTCTCAAAATAAGCATCAAGAGCTATTTCTAAAGCCCTATAAGAATGGCTTTTAATAAGGCCTAAAGTTAATTGAATGTAGAGCATGCTCGTTAAATGCTCAGGTAATGGTTGGTATAATGGTTTAAAGGTGCCAATCAATTCAATAACTCGGTCGATTTCGCCCTTATATAATAATTTATTGATATGTTCTTTATAAAAATTAGGTTCCCGGGCTGCATCGGGTAGTTTTTTGCTGTAAGGTGACTTGGTATTTGTAAAAGCACCATAATCAAGTAGTAGATCGATTGCTCCAGTCATATTAAGTTTATAAGCAGCTGCTAGTAGCGGGCCGTTACTAAGATTAATATCAGCGCCATTTTCTAAAAGCATTAGCATAAGTTCTTGTGGACACAAAAGTACATGATCTAGAAAGTTGCCTTGATTATCAAAACTAGGGTGTAGAGTGGGTAACTCGTTTGCTTTAATTAAGCCACATGCAAGTGGCGTTAGCCCCTCTTTATTTTGAGCATCAACATTGGCTCCTGCCGCAATTAATTGAGCAGCTAGAGCGATATAGCTTTTATTCTTGTCTGCTTTGCTAAAAACTTTAATAACAGTATGCAGTGGTGTGTTTCCTTGGCGGTCTTGAGCGTTAGGATCAGCTTTATAAGCAAGTAGCAAATCAGCACTATCTGTATCACCTGCTTGAGCAGCAATATGGAGTGCTGTGCTGCCAAAAACATTTCGTCTATTAGGGTTAATGCCGCTTTTTAATACTTTTAGTAGTGCTTGTTTATCGCCATTTTTTGTAGCCTGTGAGAGCTGCTTAACAAGGGACTCTACGCGAGCAGTATGAGTTCTTGGCTGTGATACTGCTGGTGCTAGAGAAGCAGTAGTTAGTAATGCTGTGTTTTTAATAATTTCTGCAATAGCCGGTGTACTTAAGTATTCAGCCCAGTGCAGCATTCTTGCTTTGCTTTTATTGTCTAAAGTACAGTAGGCATTACTATGAGCTCCGTGTAAAATTAATAATGAAACTATAGCAGTATTTTGGCTTAGTAATGCCCAATGTAAAGGAGTTAATTGGCTAAAAACTTGTATTTGAGGGGTGTCTTGCGACAAGCAAGGGTTTTTTGTCATTTGTGAATGAGATTCTGGATTATCCATATTTTCAGGTACAAGCATAAATTGAGGGGTTCCATCTTTAGTATGTACAATACCGAGAAACTTTGCTTGTTTTGTTACAAAAACACCATAGCTAGATGTATCAATTGTAGGATAAACAGGTATGACTCGACTGAGCAGCTCGTCTAATGCCGTTAATGTACAGGCGCCTTGAAGTAAAAATATACTTATTGCGATCTCTTTTCCTTGGGCATTAACGTTAGCGCCATGGGCTAAAAGTATTTGTGCTGCGGGTATATTATGAGCTAGTGCTGCCCAATGGAGCAATGTGTGCCCATTTACATCACATGCGTCAACATCAGCGCCAGAGCTGAGTAATCTTTCAAGCTCTGGTAAATTGTTGGTATTTAAAGCTAAAAAAAGTTGTTCGTCAATTGAGCATCGAATGTAAAAAAAGCTTAAAATACTAAAAAGTAAAACCAGTTTTTTCATAAATTTTCCTATGCTAGAAGTGCCTCTTTAGTAACTAATGGCCTTTTTAAACTTTAGCATAGGAAAAAGATTGCAAGCAACAATAAGGTGATCTAGCGTACAGGCTTTGCCGGAGAGCTTGTCTTTTTTATAAAGCTTGCCATTTCTGGCGTACTTAAGTGTTGAGCCCACGTTATCATGTTTGCGTTTGTATTGTTTGATAGGCGGCAAAGAGCATCGGGTCGAGCGCCATGCGCTATTAAAAACGCAACTACTTCTATATCTTGGCTAAGTATAGCCCAATGGAGCGGAGTTAACTTGCTAAAGACCTGTATTTGAGGATGACTTTCTTTAAAGCAAGGACTTGTTGATAATTGCTCGTAGGTAAGCTTGTTATTTGAATTGCCAGGTGACTGAGCAAATGAAGGTATAGTGTCCTGATCATGTAGAACAACCATAAAGTTTTTTCTGTTATTTAGTACAATGCCATAGCTAGAAAAGGTACTAGGATAAAAAGGAATTACTCTTCTAAGGAGCTGTTCTTTATATTCTGAAGGACAATCATCTTTAAATTCAAAAATACTTAAAGCTATCTCTTGCCCTGAAGCATTAATATCTGCGCCATGCTCTAAAAGCAATGTTAATGCTGGTATATTACGTGAAAGCGCTGCCCAATGCAGTAAGGTATGGCCACTGCTATCCCTAGCATTTGGGCTAGAACCTTCTAGGAGTCCGTCTTCAAGTTGGGATACATTATTATCTACCAAAGCCTGAAATAGCTGATCATCAATAAAACAGTGAGCATAAAAAGAGCTTGACATTATAAAGAGTAGTAACAGTTTTTTTATTTTTTTCATTGTCGTCCTTGCTTGATTGAAATACTTATTTTTTTAATTTTATCATATTAATCATAATTGAATCAATACTATGCTTAGATTACTATTTTACCATGGTTGAGTATGTATATAGTATCAGCTATTTCTTGTACAAAGGGGGTGTCATGGCTTGAAATAACAAGTGTAATGCCCTGAGTTTTTAAATCTAGAAGCAGTTTTTTAAGTATATTTTTGCTTTCACGATCAAGTGCTGCTGTCGGCTCATCAAGAAGTAAAAGCTCTGGTTTTAGTAATAATGCTCGTGCAATAGCTATACGTTGCTGCTGGCCACCAGAAAGCTCCGTAGGGTAGTTATGAGCAACGTGTTTAAGCTCAAGTTGTTCTAAAAGCTCGAGTGCTTCTTTAGTTGCTTGTTGGTGGCTGTATTTTTTTACTACCATAAGCGGTTGTATGCAGTTTTCTAAAGCAGTAAGATGGCTAAATAAATTATAGTGCTGAAAGAGAAAGCCTATAATGCCACTACGCTCTTGTACTGATAACGCCCGTAGATCTTTACCTGCATAGGTTATTGACCCGGTATATTGTTGTTTAAGTTGTGCTATGCAATAGAGTAGGCTTGTTTTGCCAGCACCACTTTTGCCCGTTAGGCAGGTTATTGAACCTGGTGTGATACTTAACGATAGCGTGTCTAGGATAAGACGGTCAGCATAATATAAGCTTAAGTTATTAACGATTAACATGGTATTTTCTCTCAAGTAGTTGTCCAACAAGTGAAAGCGCCCCAGTAAGTATCAGATAAATACAAGCAATAGCAAGGGTTATAGTTAACGGATCGGCTGACCGGGCAATAATATTCATGCCTGTTTTAGTAAGCTCAACGGTACCTATACTAGCAACGATAGCAGTGCTTTTAAGTGCCATGTTGTATTCGTTCATAAGTGACGGCAAAACAGCTCGTAGTGCTTGTGGTACGATAATAAAACGTAGTTGTTGTAGAGTGCTATAGCCTAAAACAAAACTTGCGTCCCATTGGCCCGTTGGCAAAGAATTTATCCCTGCACGTATTGTTTCTGATACGTATGCTGCTGAACATAACCCTAAGCCTATAATGCTGGCGTTTTCAGATGAAAGGTTAATCAAGCTCACTTCTGGGAGCACAAAATAAATGATCATAAGTTGCGCATACAGGGGTATTCCTCTTAAAATAAGCGTCGCGCCATCAAGTAGCAAACTAATAATGGGAATACGTGCTTTGCGGGCACGTAGTAAGCCTGTAAGTGTACCTACAACCAAGCTAATACATGATGCGGTAAACCAGATGTACACTGTTGTAAGAGCAGCATTAATAAGTAATGGGGCTGACGCTGAGAGAGTAACGAGAGAAAAGAGTTTCATGCCTGTTCCTTTTTAAACCACTGTTTTTCAAGTGCTGCTAAAGTACCCTGTGCTTTAAGGTTGTTTATTATTAATTGTATCTCTTTTTTTAGCTTTGTATTAGCTTTATTAACGCCAATACCGCAGCCTAAAAATGCTTGATCTTCGTTTAATGGTACGGTAAGAGCTACAAGTTCTGGATACTGACTTTTAAGTTCGTTGTAAGCAGTAGGTTCTATAAGTACCGCTAAAGCTTTTTTATATTTAAGTTCTAAAATAGAGGGCACAGGATCTAATTGTTTAACCGTGAGCCCAGAAATAGTCAGTAAAAAACCTTCGGTGCTGGAGCCCGCTTCAACGCATACTGTTGCATTAGGAATGTTTTTAAGATCTTCAAGTGTTTTTACGCCTTGAGGAATAGTTTGCCAAAAAACTAATCTTAAAGAAGTTACGGGTTCACCTTGATAGGCAATTAAATCAACTTGTTTGAGCCGTTCTTGGGTAATGGAAAGACCAGTCATAACAAAATCAACTTTATTTTGATTGAGTGCGGTCAACAGTGATGCTGTATCCATGTCTTTGATGACAAGCTTTTTACCTAATTGAACTGCTATCTGTTGGGCGATATCTATATCAAAGCCTTGATAGGAGCCATTATTACTCATAGTAACATAGGGCGGCCAACCGCTCATAGTGCCTAAAATAAGAGTGTCATCAGATTGAGCTGTTGATGAACGAAATACAAAATAGCCAAGCGTAGAAAAAATAATAAGTAGAGCTAAAGCTCCCAAAAATTTTGGTTGCATAACGGAATCTTTCTTAATAAAAGTCTTGTGTAAAAAATAAATAAATAAAATAGTTATACGTTAGCCAAAGATGGCATGCGTACTATTTTAAAGGTCGTATAAAAAATAAAATAAATAAAAAAGTGTAGTAAAAGAGTGATTGCAGTTTAGTTGCAATGATGATGGGTATGGTGATGAGAAAGAAAGGAAAAAGAATGAAAGCTAAATTTAGAAAAATTACCAAGGCTCAAAAGGATAAAATCACAGTTTATCATGAGCTTTCTCCTGAGTTATTAAGATTAAAATAATTAAACTATATATATTTTTAAATATAACACAATTATTGTATAAAAACAATAATTATAACGTTTTGGCCACAAAACTGACAAACACACAGAAAACACTTTTAAAAAATGGTGAATCATTTATGCTGTATATAAGAGTATTTGTAGCATGATACTTATACTAGTAACAGAACAACTTTTCTTGGCTAAAAAAATAATTTGGAGAGATGGCTGAGTGGCCGAAAGCGGCCGCCTCGAAAGCGGTTATTGTGTCAAAAACGCAATCGGGGGTTCGAATCCCCCTCTCTCCACCACCATAGTACCGCGTTCAGGATGCTTCTATGATAAAACGTATCTCGCTTATTTTTATAATTGTTGCATGTCTGCTTGGCGAAAGCATGCATGCTATGACTTTTGATAATCGTTATTTTCCTCTTTTTTATAAGCCTTATTTGCGCCGCCTTGGTGGCAGAGGCCATACAGCTATTCAACCCTTTTTTATGAGGTCCGATAGGGCAACAGGATCGTTTGATGAAGATATACCACTTCCTGATATAGATGGACCTTTTGAAGATGTTAAAAGATCGCAGTATGATCTTGGTTTAGTGGCTGATGCATTAACAGAGTCAGGCAAGTTAGATACTCTTCCTTTTTTACTTTCTCGCGGTCCAAACTCAAGAAGTGCCAGCAGTGTTCCCTTTAAAAGAGACGGTCGTCTTGATGCTGAAGGAGTAGCTTTTTATTATGAGCACTATTTTAATGATTGTTGGTCTTTAGGTACCTCTTTTTTCTTTATGCATGTCAATGCACGCCAAGA
>JACDHA010000041.1 GCA_013821315.1 Candidatus Dependentiae bacterium
TTCAAGATAATATTAATTGGGCAAATTACTTAGAAGCCGAGGTAAAAAAGCAAAATTGCTATCGTATTGTTGCTAGTTGTTCATATAGTGGACCTGAGGAAGTAGCTCAAGAATTTATCCACTTTATTCAAGAGCTCTAAAATATTTTACGTTGGTTGAAGTATTAAAATTTTTCTTAAACCTTTATTAAAAGTTTTAATTCTTGTATAGCCATCATGGGTAAAAGCTTGCTTTTTATTAAACGCTAATACTACAAGACCATACTTATCTAGGCAACTTTTAACGTTGTTTAAAAGTAGTTGTATGGGATTATTCCCTTCTTGAGTGCCGTGCCATTGAGTTAGGGCTCCATAGGGAACATCGGCAAATACCAGGTTGATCTTTGTGATTTCTGGGGGCAAATTAGTTGCGTCAAGAATATTATACTCAAACGTTTGTAAAGTGATATCTTTTGGGATTTTATTCTTAAGATGAAGAGCGCTTTTAAGTGCATCTCTATGCGAGTCTTTATCATACTCATCTATAAAGTTGCGCAGCTCTTGAGTGCGATTTTCTAGTCCTGTAAGCGTAAGAAGAGAGAGGTTTTTACGAGCAAATTCTACCATAGTCTTATCTCTATCAGAGGCAAAAATGGCTTTTATTTTAGAACCATACAAAAAGCCTAAAACAGTCAGAGAATATGCTGTGCCGCATAAAGGATCGTAGATACGGTAAGGAGTTCGTTGATTTTTTGATATAAAATAGGTATCACACCACTCAAAAATTTCGTTACTTAATCGCACAGGGAAGCTTGTAGCTCCAGGTGCTCCATATAATACTCGCCCGCTTGAGTAATCTTCATAATTTATTTTTTTGTTGATAGTATTTTTCTTTAAGTTATTCATACTGTTATTTTTGGTATCTCGTATAGGTGTTTATTATAGTAGTATAGTAATGTAGTTTATAGTTAGTTTACGTATTTTTAAGTATAAGCTCTACTTGTGATTTAACTTTTAAGTTATCTGAACTTTTTTTTATTTCATGTAATTGAGCGTAAAAAGTATCATCCCCAATTTTAAGAGCTAGTCTGGCATATTCACGTAACTCTCTTCTAGGTTTATTCTTAACTACATTAATAATAATTTCTTGTAACTGTTTTTTCTGTTGTTCTGATACATTTATTTTTTTTAGTAATCGTATAATCTTTTCTTTTATGTAACCAGATCTAAAAAAATAAGGGTTAACCTCAAGATAATCAATTGCAATTTGTGTGGTATTTGGATCTTGTGCTTTAAGTAGTTGCAGACCATGCTCTAATCCTCCGGGAAAAGCAAGCTGATCATACAGACTCTGTAATTGTTCAGTAGCTTGTTGCCAAGTTAGAGGGTGTTTAACTTTGTCTTTGTATGATTGATTAACTTTCGTTACTAACGCCGTTATAGTTTGAGCATTGTTTAAAATAAGTGATGCTAATTTATTTTTCATAGTTATTTCCCAAAAAAGTAATGGCATCGTTCCAAGATACGATCAAATTCATGCATATTAGCAGTTAACGAGTCTTGCCCTCTGATGAATGTTATACCAAGTATACCTGATTCTTTAGGTGCAAAATAGATAAGTTCATCACGCGATTTCCCTAAAGCATTAGTCATAGTTACTTTTACATTTATCATATACTGTAGTTCATCTAGATTAGGCTGATTTTTCAATGTTATCAAATGGCCTTGTACGGGGACTATGCGTTTATCGCTTGTAAGCTCTTTAGCTCCTAATCCAGCGCAATTAAATACAATAGATTCGTTTACATCATCAAAACTATCTAATGTTACTTGAGTTATTGGTATACCAAGCTCGATTCTTATTTTTTGTAATTCTTGCATAAGCACCGGTGCATTTATAAATAGTGTGGTGTATTTAAAAACGTCATAACAGTTACCATTGCCAAAAGCAATAGATACTTTTTCTGGTGGATCTATAAGACCTTGCTCAATGTAGGGGGCAAAGCCAGGATCGATATCAAGACCATAGTAGGCTGGTATAAGTTTTGGTCCCTGCTTTATAAAAGGATGTTCACCGGCAATTATTTGCTTGTATGTTTTGTATGATTCTAACCCAAGAGTTGTAAAAGTAGCAATCTCTTGAGGTGTAGATGATTTGCGAGCTCGAGGAAAAAAGAAGCCAGCAGCTTTATACGATGCTATGTCTTCAGTTTCTTTGGCAATAATATGTACTTGATGACCTTTACGAGCTAGTAGTATAGCAGTTAGTAAGCCGTAGCAGCCAGCACCAATAATAGCTAGAGGCTTATCTTTAAAGTGTGCATGGTCTTTAAGCTGGTGTTCAAGTTGTCGAATAGATTCATTTACGCAGCCAAAAAGAAAAGTCCATCCAGCGCCACCTTGGCCATAATTATGACATATAAGCTTGTTTTCTCGTATTTGAGTTGATACTTCAAATATACGTTCGCGATGCGCACGTATACATACAATCTTTTCTTTAATATGTTCAGGAGAAAATTGCGGCGGTGTTAACTGTATAACTTTTTTTGTATTCAAATGGGAGAGCTTTTTTTATAATAATTATTTTTATTTTTAAGTTTATCATGCCTAAATTAAATACACTACATGCCTTATGTATTTTGTCTAGAATTGGGAGCAGCCTAATAATAGTAGGTCTATCAACCGGTTTGTAGCACAATTTCTTTGCATATTAAGCTAAATTGGCAGCCATAACTTTTAGTCAGTTTAAAATGATTAAATTTCGGCTAGCTAAAAGTAGTTAATACCAGCAAAGTTATTCTATTTTAATCTCTAACTAAACATTTCTTGGTAGACTATCTATATTTATAAGCTAAAAAATAACTAGTTGACATTTTAATATAAAAATGTATAATTACAATATGATAATAAATATTAAAGCTATACCACGCGAATGCTTAGGTGAAATCTATGAAATTATTTAAATTATTTATAATCCCTATTTTCCTATCAATTTTTTTAACTCAAATAATGCGAAGTTCATATTCTTCAATAGCACATAAATCTTCAATAACTCAAACACAAACAGTTGAAAGAGAGGGTAATATACCGTGGTCTGTAAACGGAATTTTACCTCGTACTTTAGTGTTACTCCGTCCAGATCTTAACTGTATTAAAAAACTATCTTCTGACTTTGCCTTGTTTAAAGATCCTTCTTCAGACTCACTGTTACATGCTGTTAAAAGTAATAATACCCACTTAGTTAAGTTATTGCTGACCAGGCTTATGCGCCTAGAAGAAATTGATCTTAGTCCTACGTTGCTAAGTATAGCTGCTGCAAATAAAAATAAAGAAATAATTAATTTACTGCTTAAAAAGCAGTTTGATCAATTAGAAAAAGATTTAATTGAAGCTTTTTCTACTGGAAAGGTTGAAGAATATCATCTAGAGAAAATTGCCTCATGGATTTTAACCTATGGTGACATTAATGCTCTTGATAGTAATTCAAAATCGCTTTTAAATTATGCTATTGAAGAATGTAATGATGCACTACTCTACTTCTTGATTAAAAGTGGCCTTAAGTTTCAATTTTTTATTGGAAATGGTATGACTAGAGAGCTTATCAATCAAGTAGATACTTTTAATGAAGCTTTTACCAAAGGTCAATCTCTTTTGGCAAAGAAATTAGTAGCTTGTCATACTAGAGATCTTTTTTCTTATAATAATGATTTAGAGATTAATAATAGCACGTTGTTAGAAAAAGCTCTTAAGGGTGATAATCCTTATATGATCTACTTTCTCATTAAACGAGGTGCTCTTTTTAAAGCTTATACTAAAGCAGACAATCTAAAGCTTTTAAACAAAGGTATTGAGTTGATCTCTCCTTGGCTTGTAAAGGAGATACTTAAAACAGATTTAAATTCTAGGTTACAAGATCCAGATTTAAGTCCTTTACAGAAAGCTATTGAAGTAGGCAGTTCTCTTTTAGATAAAAAAAGCCAAGATGAACTAAAAGATATTGTAGAATATTTGTTTGAAAAAGGAGCTTTTATAAAAGATTTAAATCAGTTTAAACAAGCTCCTGCCTATATAAGGCAGTTACAATTACAACAGGCTGTTCTTTCTAGTGGTCTTAATCCTTTTGATAGTGGTAAAGGGTTTGGTGGGCATGTTAACCAGCTAGACGAATGGTACAGCAATTATGTAGAAGAGTATGCGTTTAAGTCTGCAGAAGTAGCTGTTCCTAAGCTTTATAAAGATAGAGATGATCTTATTGAAGATGAAAAGACTAAATACTGGGTTAATCTTCAAAATGTTCGTAATTCTACAATAACTTCATTGCATGTACTTGCTAGTATACCAGATGGTGGTGCTATGCCTGATGCTTTTAGGGACCAAATTCGTAAAAATGGTATTACTGTTAATAGTATTAATGCTTTAACGTATAATAAGTTAACACCATTACATATAGCTCTTACCAATAAGAATTTAAGTCTAGCTACTAAATTGGTTATGCTTGGTGCTGATGTAACTATTGAAAATGATCAAGGTATTACACCTTTAGATTTAATTTATATGACTGGTAATGCCGGCTTAGCACGTTGGTTGGATGAAAATAAAGATATTCGGCCGTCTATGGGTAGACATGTTCCTGGGGTTGGAAAACTATTCTATTGGCTTGCTGAGCATGGTTACGTAAACTTAGTTGAAATTATGCTCAATGGAACTAAAATCAGTCATTATAGTGACACTTTTTCAACCTATAACATTTACAATGGCTTGACAAGAAAACAAGTTAACGAAGAAAAAGAAAGTTGGCAAAACACTGATAGTTACGGTAAAACAACATCTTATAATAAAGATACGAATCAATATACAGTGAACGAGCCTCATACAACAGCTCTGCATCTTGCTGCTAATAATTATCATAAAGCGGTAGTTGAGGTCTTGCTTTCTAATGATATCCCATTAGTTGATCCAGTAAATGAACGTAGACAAACTCCATTGCATATACTTATGGAAAAAAAGATTTCCAATAAAGAACATATAGATAAAGCTCTGGCTATCGCCCGATTATTGATAAATAAGGGAGCTGATATTAACGCTCAAGATAGTTACAAAAAGACACCACTACATTATGCTGTGGCATCTGGTTGTTTATTGAAAACCGTATTGCTGCTTAAGGCTGGTGCTGACATTAACGTTCAAGATGAGTACGATGAAACTCCCTTCAATTTAGCAATACGTCGTAAAAATGGTGAAATGGTTAAAGCCTTATTAGAAGCAAACCCAGACCTTG
>JACDHA010000042.1 GCA_013821315.1 Candidatus Dependentiae bacterium
TTGCTGCTTAAGGCTGGTGCTGACATTAACGTTCAAGATGAGTACGATGAAACTCCCTTCAATTTAGCAATACGTCGTAAAAATGGTGAAATGGTTAAAGCCTTATTAGAAGCAAACCCAGACCTTGTTATTAAAGATGATACGGGTCTAATTAACGGCTTACTCTATTAGAAGTGGCTTCTAAATCTGCTAAGGGTATAGAAGAGATAATTAAAGAATATATAAATAAAAAACGTGCATTATTATTAAGTCAACTAGAGCAAAATGGTTATTAGCTTGTTGTTCTAGCATTAAAAGATGGCTCTATTGTAGATTCAGTCGATAAAGATGGTAATAATTGGTTGCATTATGCTATACAAGCTAGAAATTCAAACGTAATGAATGTATTGGTATCTCTTCTTGATGGGCAATCATTAAACAAATTGTTAAATAGATCAAATAATCAAGGTGTGACTCCAATACAGTTAGCTTTAGAAAAAGGAATTGTGCATGAAATATTGATACCTCAAAGTTTAAAGAATTAATTTAATAAAAAGATACAATAAGGGCGGTTACCTAAGGAACCGCCCTTATTATAAGATAACGTTATATTTAATCTAATTACCCGTATAAGTAACCTTGCTCGTGGCAAATGAAAAGTAGTTGTTGTCGTTTGTTTTATTGAGTGCACCGGAAAACCCCGTTGCTTTAGCACGGGGATGCAAGGTGCTTTTTGTCTGTATTTAGTGTATACTTAAAGAATGGAAATACTACAAAAAGTCTTCACTTATAAGCTTGATCCTTCACGTTCTACGCAGCAACTCTTTATCCAATGTGCTGGCTCTACTCGTTATATCTATAATTATGGATTAGCGCTACTTAAGCATGCTCTTGAGACAGAAAAAAAGCTGTTAAGCTATAAAGATATAGCAAATAAGTTACCAGGTCTTAAAAAACAGTAAGAGACAAGTTGGCTTAAAAAGCTCCCTTCTCAAATTCTGCAGCAGGCTCTTAAAGACTTAGAAAGTGGTATGAAGCACTTTTGCCGTCGGCTTAAAAAAAAAGAAAAGCCAGGATTTCCTAAATTTAAAAAAAGAGGTCAAAAAGATTCTTTTCGTTATCCTCAAGGTATAAAGATTAACGGTAATGCAGTATTTTTACCAAAGACAGGGTGGATAAACTTTACCAATACAAGACCTATTGAAGGCACCATAAAACAAGCAACAATAAAAAGAGATGGCTCACACTGGCTTATTCATATTGCGTGTGCTGTACCAGTAGAGATAGTATATGCTCCAGTATCAGAAGATAAAGCTATTGGTATAGATTTAGGGTTACTTTCATTTGCTCATATGTCTGATGGTACTGTTATAGATAATCCACGCTGTTTAAAGCATGAGCTTAAGCAACTTCGTTATCTACAAAGAAGCTGTGCTCGCAAACAAAAAGACAGTAGTAACAGAAAAAAGTCCATAGTAAAGATAGCTCAGTTGCATAGAAAGATAAGAAATAAAAGAAAAGATTTTTTGTATAAAGTATCAACAGTAGTAGTCAAAAACCACGGCGTTATAGCTGTAGAAGATTTACATGTTAAAGGCATGATCAAAAACAGGCATTTGTCACGCTCTATAGCTGATGTAGGATGGAGTTCATTCTTGCAATATTTAGAGTATAAGTGTCATTGGCAAGGTAAGCATTTTGTACGTGTTAATAGATTTTTACCTTCAAGTAAAATGTGTTCATCATGTAGCATTCAGAAAGACATGCCACTTAAGCTAAGAACCTATACTTGTAGTTCATGCTCTCTAATAATTGATAGAGATCTTAATGCAAGTAAAAATATAAGGTCGGCTGGAATATCCGCCCTCAAAACCTGTCGAGCGAATAGCATTGGCTTACGCAATGAAGCAGGAATCACCGGCTTTTAAGCCCTCATCATTACCCACATTTTGGTATACTTAAAAATAGAGAGCAAGTAGTTCAAATTTTTAAGGAAAAGAATGTGGGATATTTTTAACACTACAAAATGCGCACAAGAAAATTGGCATAACAGCAAATTAGGAGATACTCGGCGTAACAAAAGAGTTATTGAATTAGCCAAAGCATTACTTGATAAGCCAAGTGAAAGTTTGCCATGTCAAATAAGTCAATGGAAAGATCTTAAAGGAGCATACAGACTGTTAAGTTCAAGCAAAGTTAACCATCAGTCGCTTCAAGAGGAGCACTGGCATAATACTTTGCTCAAAGCAAGAGAAAGACAGAAAACAATCCTTTTTATTCAAGACACATCGGAACTAGATTATAGTAAACATACATCCAGCAAAGATTTGGGATATATTGGTAATCATGGTGGAAAAGGCATGTTGTTCCATACTTGTTTAACTGTTGAGTATGAAAAAGCAACATCAGCAGTTTTAGGACTTGCTTATCAATATGCTTGGACAAGAAATAATAAAACAACAACAAAACATACAGAAACTCGCTTACAAACTAGCCAAAGATGGAACGAGGGTAAATTTTGGGAGCAAACACTTACACAAATCGGCACCCCTCAAAATAATTGGGTTAATGTTGGAAATCGTGGTAATGATATTTTTACTTTTATTAGGTTTTGCAAAAATAGCTCTTGGAATTATGTAATAAGAGCAAAACACAATCGCAAAATTATTACCCAGAACAACCAACAAGAAAAGTTATTTGTTTGGATTAAAAGCTTACCACAGAAAGCAGTTAAAACTATTACACTTAATCAACAAGAAATAGAGTTATCTATAAGTTGGGAAAAAATAAAAATAAGCACACCCAAAAACGGCTTTAAAAAAAGTAATTATGAAGAAATTGAAGTTTGGTGTATTCGCTGTTGGCAAGAAAATAATAATCTAGAATGGGTACTCTTAACCAATATACCAATACTATCGACAGATGAAGCTTTAGAAAAAATAGAATGGTATAAATCAAGATGGCTTATTGAAGAATATCATAAATGTCTAAAAACAGGATGCAATATTGAAAAACGGCAGCTAACAACAGCTCACGGATTACTGTCTTTATTGGCATTACTCTCAATAATTGCTACAAAATTAATAGAATTAAAGTTTTTAGTACGTAATAGCCCAGAAGATAAAGCCAGAAATGCTATTCCACAACTAATCTTACGAATGATTTGTGCTCGATTTAGGTTATCAGAAGAAAGTGTAACATTGCGTCAAGTTTGGCATAAAATTGCAAATCTTGGTGGATTTATAGGAAGAAAGTCTGATGGAGATCCAGGTTGGCAAACACTTTGGAAAGGTTGGCTTCGCGTGCTTGATATGGTAGCTGGAGCAGAGTCTTTAAGTATACCAAAATGTGGGTAATGATAAGGCTTAAAAAGCCGTGTGGTTTTCTGGCAATTTTAATAAATATAGTGATTTTGGTGGAGAAAACCCTCTCACACGATGTGTAGATAAACCTCAGCTAAATGATCTGTTAGAAGAGCTTCTTAAAAAGGGTGCTAATCCTAATAGTAAGCATGGTAAGATAGAGAATGCAAATCATTTTTTTATGATTAGAGTAAATTATTCTATCTATAAAAAACTATTCTCAAGCTGTTTCTTATCTGTTGTTATTGATTAACGAAGTGAGTATATGGTCTTGCCATGTACCATTTAAGCATAAATAGTCTCGTGCATAGCCTTCCACAGTAAAGCCTAAACGACGCAATAGTCTGCCACTTCTTTCGTTGGTTGGTACATAGTTTGCCATAGTACGATGAAGCTTAACTTCGTTAAAGATATACGTCAGGCAGGCTCAATCGTTGTGTTTGCATATACCTCCATTACCTATTTTTGCAGTAACTTTTGTCTGTTTTGCTCAATGGAATAAAAAACAGAATAGGAACTATCAATTTGGCTTAGCTCTTGTTCCATATTCTCTTTTAGTGTAGTCCAAAGAGTATTATTTGTTAAGCTCGTATCTTTTTCTAACCGCTCTTTTACCCCTTGTAAATGATCATTAATAAGGTGGCGCATAGTGGTAGCGGTAGTAAGTGGACTAGAACCGGTGTTTGCAAATAAGCCTTCTATATAATCTTTGCGTTCTATTGTAGTGCCATTAATCCACTCGTGAGCTAACAAATGAAATGGAGCTGTTTCTTTAACTACGTGTCTGTAGGTCGCTTCAGCGTCATCATATACTTCTTGATTTGTACGATGATTCCACTTATATAACTTATAGCGTTCCCATTCAGAAGCAGCTATACATCCTAAACCAAGAAGTAACTCCAAACATCCAAAAAGTGACAGCATATAACTGCGCTTGTTTGCCGTATACACTATATGCCCAAAGTTATTTCGCTGTTTAGTATCACCTGTGTAAAGTCCTATGTAGGTACACAGAAGTCCTCCAAATGCTAGTGAAGTACACACAGCTATATCATTACCATCTGTTGTCTTCAAAATAATACTTATATCAGGTCCAGGGTTTAATTTAAATTGAGTTCCTGTTAAAGGCATTACGCCTACAGTTAAAGAAAGGGTTAAGCAGATTATTTGTTTTATCATAGAAAGCCTAAGTATTTTACTCTTTTAATGTATATTCACTTTTAATAATTATTTTTAAAATAAGCTATATTGTTAATAAGTACAACAGGCTTAGTGTGCCATTTGATAACACAAAATACAATTTTTATTATTAATAGTAATTTCTAAACAGAGCAAAGGTATTTATGAAATATGTTATTTTTATACTCTTAACAGGCAGTATATTCTATACCCAGAGTATGGATTCATTTTTACGCTTTTTTAATTATACTTCAACAGCTACTCATAAACTTTTTAAAGCAGCAAGTACTAATGACGTAACTGGAATGGTCACTGCTTTAGCTAACGGAGCAAAAATTAATGCACATGATGCTGATGGTGATACACCACTGCAT
>JACDHA010000043.1 GCA_013821315.1 Candidatus Dependentiae bacterium
GCGCTCATTGATATCGGCCTTACAAGCATACGACTGGCTATTATAGTTAATGGACAACTTAAATATATTCGCGTTTTACCCACAGGCCTTATTGTAGCTGCAAAAAAAATAGCCGCTCTTGTGCACATTGAGCCTACTGAGGCTCTTGAGCATCTTATGCGCTTTGGCCTTGAGCAGAACGATAAGCCACATTATACACAAGCAAGTGAAGAAGTATTGCAAGACTTGCTTAACGAATTACGATTTACCATTGTATCCTATACAAGTAAACTTAAAGATTCAGACACTTTAAACGAAGTAATTATTACAGGTGCTGGCGCAGATATACCAGCATTACAAAAACTTGTTGCAACACATATGGATACCAAAAGCGAAATACTGCAAGCTAAAAAGATTATGCATAATGGTCAGATAGATAGCAAAGTAAGTACGTTACCTAATAGTTTTTTAGTCAGTCTTGCAACGGCACTTTCTCTTCCTGTTACCCAAGAATTTAATTTGCAACAAGCTCAAGCAGCACGTCAAGAAGATGCTTTAATTACCCATCAGCTTTTTGCAGCAGGTGTTCTAGCATTACTGCTTATAACTTCTTTTTCTGTGTATAGTTATTTGCGTGTACGTAATTTAAAAAATACCTACCAAGAATCAAGCAAAGAAGCATTAAGTGAAATCAAGCGTGCTTTCAAGCTAAAAGAGTCACAAGCAACTTCTTTAGACACTGCTAATAAACGCGCTAACACACAACTGCAAAGTGAAGAATCAACCTGGCAGCGACTTTCAGCACATAATCGCTATTCGTTGTTAACTATTTTGGCAGCATTAAGCAAATGTATTAACTTTAGTGAACTACGGCTAGATATGCAAACTATAAAAATAAAGAACAATAAAGTGCAACTGTATGGCTCAGTACCTGATTACACAAGCCTTGATATATTGCAACGGCAACTTGAGTGCCCTTTGTTCCATAAAATTGGTAAATTAAACAATATTATCTTTAAATCAGAGCCTATTGAGTTGACGGTTAAAGATGAAGAGGGAGCATAATGGAAGCTCTTAATAAACTTAAGCATACGCTTAAAACAGCTGATACACGCGAGCTATTTATCTATGCAGGAAGCTTTATTGCTGCGTTAAGTATAGTACTGTCATTTGCTTTTTACTTTCACCTAAAGCGGGTAAACTACTACACCCAACAACTCAGCACCCTAGATAAACAACGTAAAGAGGCACGCAATTTGCTTTCTCGTTATAAATTGGTCAATCAACGCCAAACGGAAGTAGAAGATATTTTAAATCAAGATCCTAGTTTTAGAATTGAGCCTATTTATGCAAATCTTATACAAAAATTAGGACTTACCTTCAATCAACCTGAAGCGCCTACATCAGATAATGGTGAAACCGTTAAAGGAAAAACTGAACGTATACTTAAAAGCCGCTTAATTACTATGAGCATGAAGCAGTTAACTGACCTGCTTTCAGCTATTGCAGATATACCACAACTGTATCCGCAAGCTCTTGAAATAACTAAGATACCTAACGCACGCGCCGTTAACGTTGATCTTACTATTGCTACGTTACAACCAACTTCTCCATCAACATAATACTCATGGAGTAGAGTTTATGAATAGATTATTTTACCCATTATTTTTTTCTCTTACATTACTTACTAGCTTTATAAGCAAAGCAGAAACACCAGCAGAATTTTTACCTGTAGTACCTAATGCTGAAGTGCAAGATGCTTTTGAAAAAAGCCAAGTTGTCGCTCAATTGGGACCAAAATATCAAGAATATATACCGTTTGCTTTTGAACGTAAGCCACTACTAGATATTGTTAATACCGTTGTAGCAAGCCGCGGTGCAAATATTATTTTGCCACAACGTCCTGCAGAACTCGATGCTTTAAGAAAACAGTTAGTTACCTATCAACCAGAAACGTCACCTCGCGTTACTGTAAACGAAGCATGGCGCCTTACTGAACTTTTTTTGGATGCTCTGGGTTTTAGTATCATTAAAAAGAAGGACAAACTCTATACCATTGTTAAAAACGGCGGACAACAGCCAAATGAGCAAAGTGTTGGTCGCGAACCGTTGCCACTTTATATTGCTACACCTGCAGATAAATTGCCCCGTGGAGACGAACGTATTAGATACATTTATTATTTACGTAATTTACGTGTCCCTCAGAATCCTAACGAGGCAACCACTAACGAGCTTACTGAAATTTTTAAGCAAATGCTTTCTCCTTCAGCTCTTGTAGGTCCCGGAAATATTCCTGTTATATATGAGCCTAAAACAAATGGCTTTATTATAGTTGATAAAGCCAACAATATTTCTTCTGTTATGCGCATCATAGCAGAACTTGATGCTACAGGCTTTAAAGAAGTAGTGGAAGTATTGCCGCTGTATAATATTCCAGCACAAGACGTAAAAGCAGTATTTGAAAATTTACGTAGAGCAGCAGGCGATGCAGATCGGACATCTCCTTTTATAAGGCAAGATCCACGTGCTGACAGTATTTCTTATTTTGCTGCAGACACAAAGATACTAGCTGATCCACGCACTAACTCGTTGATTTTAATGGGCAGAGAAAGTGCCGTGTCGCGTATTTCTGAGTTTATTCAAGAGTATGTCGATACTCCAGCAGAATCTGCCGGATCAATTTTACATTATTATGACCTACAATATTTAGACGCTAAAAATTTCGCTGATGTTTTGCAAAAAATTGTAGCAGCGCAGGCACCTTCTCAATCTGTTGGAGCTCCCAGTGGTGCTGAAAGATTTTTCCAAGGTGTAACGGTATTTGCTGAAGCACGTGAACCATTAAGAACTATCGATTCACAGCTTACTGAACTTAAACTTGAGGGTGTAGATTATAACGTTGGTATATCCAAAGATAATATTTACCAAACGGGTGGTAATCGTATTATTGTTGCTGCTCTCGCAAGTGATTGGGAGCGTGTACGTGGTCTTATAGAGCAACTTGATAAACCGCAACCACAAGTAATATTAGAAGTTCTTATTGTTGATCTAACTGATACAGAGAACTTTAGCTTAGGAGCGACCAGCCGTAATCCAACTAACACTACCAATGCTACTGGTCCGCAATTTTTATCTTCTAACTTAAGCCCCGTTAATGCGGTACTTAATTTTCAGACAGCAACGACGAATGGTGTAACTAATTTTACTACAGGTGTACCACCAAACCCAGCTCTGGCTCAAGATTTGCTTGGTTACTTTAATAACAATATTAATGGCCAAGGCACCGGAGATCCTGATTTAATTTCACTTATTAATGGAACTACTCAAGGATCAACACTAATATCATTTAATGATCCTGCTACTCCTGGCATTGCGCTTATTTTACAGGTACTTCAAAATCATACAACGTCAAAAGTGCTTTCACACCCCTATTTGGTTACCACTAACAATCAAAAAGCAACTATTGCAAACCAACAATTACTGAGAGGCACTGGTGCCGTTGTACCTATACAAGCAGGTGGTGTTGAAACACGTGTTGTTGATATTCCTGCCGTAATTCAAGTACAAATGTGGCCTCATATAAGCTCAAGCGATAGGCTTAACCTCCAAGTAGCAGTTGACGTTAACCAGTTTATAGATCCTGTTAACTTTACGCGTATAACACGGCGTGTTAACACTGATGCTAATATAAGCAGTGGTGAAATATTAGTTATTGGTGGTCTTACCCAGATTATTGAAAATGATTCAACGTTTGAAACACCTTTCTTATCAAAAATACCTATTATTGGGTATTTGTTTAAACGTAATACTAAAATTCTTACCAAAAGTAATTTAGCTATATTTATTGCCCCAACTATTGTACAAGCTAAATTACGTGGTGGCCTTAACGTGTATACAGCAGATAAAATACGTAAATCACGTAGAGATGCCAGTGATTCTGTTATATTTGATACGTTAAGAGATCCTATAACACGTATCTATTTTACTGATGACGCACCTAAAAACGAAATAGTACGCGAATATCTTAAGCATGCTTCTAACGCCCCTGAGTTTGAAACACTTAAGACCACACGTGAACTACGACGTGAAAAAAGCAGGCCTTTGGTAGCGCCACCTCAACCAGCTCAACAATTACTACCCATACCTCGACGCACTAACGTAAAAGAGATTCTTGGTTAACATGGTAGTTATAACGATAACTAACCTCAAGCATGCTCTTGTAAATAAGCATGCTTTGAGCGCTCTGGTTTGTATTGGCTTAAGCTTTGGTATCTGTTATACGCAATCGCCTCAAGCGATTGAAATTAAAGCAGGACTACAAGAGCATGCTCTTGTAAAAAAACTAGGATCAGGTCACACTGCTCTTATACCGTTTATGTTTGATAAAAAACCACTACGCGAGATTATCAATCGAGTAACGGCAGCTCTCGGGGTAAATATCGTGTTACCACAAAGTCCTGCCCAACGAGAGCTTATAGACAAACAACTGGTAAGCTATACACCACTTAAAAAAGGGCGCATTAGCCTAGCTAAAGCATGGCGTCTTACCCAATTATTTTTAGATCTTATGGGTTTTAGTGTAATAAAAAAAGAGTCGCACTTGTATGCTATTGTAGCTAATGGAAAACCACCAGAAGCATCAGTAACACGAGAGCCTTTGCCCCTTTTTGTGGGTACACCACCAAAAAAATTACCCAAAGGTACTGGTCGTATTAGATACGTCTATTATTTACGCAATCTTACCGTGCCGTCCACATCGCAAGC
>JACDHA010000044.1 GCA_013821315.1 Candidatus Dependentiae bacterium
TTGAAGTTCAAAAGCACAATCATGTGCCCATTCTAGTTATTGATTGGACTAAAATTATTAATAATAGTCTAGATAAAACATCTATAACTATACACTGTTCTTTTACTCATACAAAAACGACAGCACTAGCGGTCGTAGTTATATTCTAAAAGTTAAGGACTAAAAGCAGTTGATAGATTTTGGCATACTCTCTCTTTTGTGCAAGAAAAAATTTGACAATCTATAAAAAAGGGTTTATTATAGATTATATAGCTTGAAAATATTTCTTTTTTTCAATAAAAAATTCATCGCGGGGTAGAGCAGCCTGGTAGCTCGTTGGGCTCATAACCCAAAGGTCGCTGGTTCAAATCCAGCCCCCGCAACCAAATAATCAAGGACGGTTTAAAACCCCGTCCTTTTTTGTTGCTCATTTTTTGCTTTCATGTAAGTATAACTCTTGTGGGTAGCTTTTAATTTATCACCTGAGATTTACATGCATATTTATATCGTGACTTTTTTTAGTGTATTGATACTATCTTCTACAACATTGTATAGCTATTTATCTCTCATACACCTAGCACAAATACCAGTAACTTGTTTTTACTCTAAACGTCATTTGTCACCACTCGTTGGTGCATTGGTATATGAATCAGGTTTACTTTTAGACTTTTATAACAAACCAAGCTTAACTAATACTAAACCAACAACTAAAACAGAACTTTTACTGTATTATTTGTTTCGTAAAGATAAAGATCACTTTGCCCCTACAGTTGCTCGTAATAATCCAGCTACTTATCTTACAACTCAAGATACTGCTCAGCTACTCTCTTGCCTTGAACAGAATAATTTTGATACTTACGCACCTGAATTATATAAAAAACTAGCAGCTCAAGCACAAGCAACCTACCCTGCAGACTATAACAAAGCAAGTTTTAGAAAGCATTTTAACCATATAATAAGCTATATTCAAGAATCACAAAAAGAATGTCTAGCCGGTCTTTATCATCTTTTTACTCCTCATGCTATTTTAGCTGCTTTTTTTTATTGTAAAGCAACAGAATTACAACAGGTAAAAGAATACGCTCGAGAACTAGCTCTAAACTGGGATACTACAACAAATGAAAACAGCAACTCTAACTCATTGTGTGGGGTTCAAGACAGAGAAAAGAGTTATAGCAACTATTATATGAGTGCTCTTGAGCTTATCGCACACCGTACCTATTTAACAGCTTTACCACCGTGCGTTCCTCAAGGTTACTATGGTTATCAACAGAGCAAAGCCGTGCCCGATTGTTTTGAAACAGTAATAAGGGAATTTTGTAATGTATTGTTTTATAACTCAGCACAACATACATTTGATATAACTTATTTATCAAGCAACTGTTGTTATACTTCAGAATTTGAGCACTACTATACCTACGTACAACCATCAGCTTTTCATGTTAAAACACAAAGTGCTGGTCAAAAATGGTTGGACTACGTATCAGGGAAAAACACTATCGAATATGTCAGTGGCAACTACGAAATGCGCCCTACAATTGCTAATTTTATAGCTATACTAAACTATTTTTTTGGCCTTACAACTACCAATCTAGAAGAACTGTGCATACACCTCTCGACTGATACAAAAAAAATTACTTGTGTAGAAACACAACAACAGGTATATGGCAATTACAAAGGTTTACACCAAACAAGCGCTAACGTACTAGAATTTTTTATACAAGAGCCATCGCAAAAGTATTCTTTTTCTATAAGCTTGATACCCTTTGAGCATATTTGGCACGCCTGGATACATATTCCTCAAAGAGCAAATCATACTATTTATAAAAAACTAGATGCTAGCTTTTTAGACACCTTAAAATCTTTTGAAGCTACTATAGAATATCAGGCCATCCACAAGCTTATCAGCTAGGCTGCTTCTCTATATTGATCTGCCATACGTAGCATTTGCTGAGCATTAGAATAGGTTACTTGCTTTAATGCATCTTTTAAAGAGAGCCACTCGTATGAACTATGTTCAGGAGAAAGTATAACAGACTGAGTTGACGCTTTACCTAAAAAGAAGGTCACTTCTTTGCTTACTAAAATACCTTGATTGTCTTTAAACAAATAGGATAAAGACTGTTCAAAATGAGGGATAAGAGTAACCGTAAGACCTGTTTCTTCTTTAAGTTCCCGTACTGCAGCCTCTAGATTTGTCTCTGCACCTTCAAGCTTACCCTTAGGAAGATCCCAATGACCTTTATGATAATGTAAAATAAGATAGGTTCTTTCTAGGCGATCCGGTAGCTGAGTTTCATAAAAAACAATAATGCCGGCTGAGTATTCTTTTTTCATAGTTTAATCCAAAAAATAAAGTTTTATACCAAATTGTGAACGTGTTATATAAAGAAGGCCAAAAAAAGCTAACGATAAAGGGCCGACCCAAAACCAAAGCCCAACAGTGTCAAGTAAAAGGTGAACGTATGTTGCAGGCAGAGTTTTTATTGCTGTTAAAATGAGCTTATAGACAATAAAAAACACTGTCGTTAAGCTGCCAAGCTGGAGCATATAATGGGTAAAAAAACGGGCTAAAGCGCCCCAGTATAAAGTAAAATTAAATTTAGCGCGTAAAATCCAAAAAAACAGCACTGTCTGAATAAGGCCTGAAAGGGCTGTTCCTAAGGCAAGACCATAAGATCCTAAAAAGCCTATAAAAAACCAATTAAAAAGAGTGTTACCTACTGTCGCTGTAAGCGTGATTAGTGTCGGCAGTAGAGTATTATTAAGCGAATAGTATAAACTAAGCAAGATTTTATTTATCGAAAAGAAAAAGAGTCCTGATAGAAACAGCCTTAAAAGCCATGCAGACTCATGTACTTGAGAAAGCGAAAAGTTTTTAAATAAAGTAAAGAATATCTCATAAGAAAAATAGCCCATCAAAATTAAAGCAGGCAACGTTAAGTAGATAATAAGCTTGGTTGACTCAAACAAATAAAAACTTAGTCTTTTAGGTGCATAACTACTAATACGCGAAAAATGGGGCAGTAAAATAGTAGAAAAAGCTGCACCAAAAATTCCTAGGGGTATCCCCATAAAGCGTGATGCATAGGTTACTAACGAAATAGAGCCTTCGGGTAAATAAGAAGCAAACTGAGAATCAATATACAAACTAATTTCCATAGCGCTCATAGTAACTATACAAGGCAAAAATTTAAACATTATGGCTCTAAAAATCGAGTAAGTAGTCTTATCAGGGCGAGCAAAAGTAAAATTAAGCTTAAAATACATATACAGATGTAAAAGAAGCTGCAGGAGCCCACCTAAAAGGACAAAAAAAGCAAGATAAGGCACCGGTAACTTAAAGTACCAGCAAAGACTTAATCCAGCTATATATATTATATTTAATAACGCTGGACTAAAAGCAGGTATAGCAAAATGATGCACTGCTTGCAATGCACCAGACAAAAGTGCACTACTTGAGATAAAAAAAACAAAAAACATTAAAATACGTAGTAACGCTACAGCTGAAGCCAGCTCAACTGGTTTAGCTGCAAAACCTGGAGCTGTAAATAACACTATAGGCTGAGGAAAGGCTACAACAAGCAAACATACAGCAAATAAAAGAGCTTCTATAATCATTAACATAAGAGTTATTAGCTTACTTATTTGATTATATTCTTTTTCTTTAGCTAAAAGCACAAGACGAGGCATAATAGCCGCACTTAATGCCCCTTCAGCAAATATTTTACGTAAAAAATTAGGAACTTTATACGCTACCAAAAAAGCATCTGATAGTGCCCCTGCACCCAAGTAACGTGTTTCAAATATAGTGCGCACCAGGCCTAAGATCCTACTTAATAAAGTAGAACCACCTACTGCTACCGTTTTTTTTAAAATAGACTTTTTGGATAATGATTTTTGCATACTGCCCTTAAAAATTACTAAAAAAAATAGTGCCTACTCTAGTTAAGTGTATATTTTTTAGATAAAAAACGAAAATGCTTGTTATATAATAAAAGATTCTAGAATATACTCACCTAACTCTTGACTTTATTTATTATATATTAGTAAATTTAAAAATATAATAATATTATTAAAATTACACAAATAAAGGATCTCTTATGAAAAAATTATCAATAACATTACTGTTAAGTGTTGCAACTCTATCAGCTTTAAGAGCAGATTGCGATAGCATGCTAAGTGAAAACACTGCCCCTATAAGAAGACAAGAAATGTTTCAATCAGATAACTTAGACACAATGGCAGAGATGCCTGCTGAACAAACTACAGTTACTAATCAAGATGGATTAGCTGGCGGATATGCAGTAGGAATTGAAGTTATAGAAGCAGATATTACTCCTGTTGATGAATCAGACATGAGTGCCTCAACTATGCAACAAGACAGAGCACCTTTGTCTTATAAAAATAAAGCCGCTAACAAAAGCGACGTAGATATGGTAGCACCTGTTGTAGATACCACAAAAGATGACACTCTTACTGCTCAGCCCTCAAAAGACGCAGATGTTGAAATCGATCTTGAAGAAGACTTCGACATGGACGATAAAGACATGCCAAAATCAGCTGTAACATATAAAAATGCAGATGATTACGAAGCAATAAAATAATATAAGATAAGTATATTTAGATATCTTATAAAAGAGCGGAAGGTAAAAATTCCGCTCTTTTAGTGATTTTTTTCTTGAATCAGGCCGTGGT
>JACDHA010000045.1 GCA_013821315.1 Candidatus Dependentiae bacterium
CAATCCATTTGTTAAAAACAACTAAAAATGCAACTTAAATGGAAATGCGCATACTTTTAGCCTTTTGTGTAATATGAGCAGTGCTGAAATTATGACTATAGCTGTAAGCGCTGGTATGTTTTTTAGTGGAAACATAGAAAAAGCTTGCAACTTCTTTTTTGAATATAAATATGTTAATAAGAAGCAAAGTAAAAGCCAATTTAAAAGGTCTATGCAGATGCAGCTTATACCAATTATGATCAAGAAGATCTTATAAAAAAGTATTACAAATTGATCTTCTTGTTGCTCGTAAAAGTAATTCAAAGCGGCCACGAAATCAATGGATTGAATATCTCATTAATCGTGGCCGAAAAACTATTGAGACTACTTTTAGCCAGATTACAAACTTATTTCCCAAAAAAATTCAGCTGTTACTAGCCAAGGGTTTGAACTAAAAGTCTTTTGCTTTATTCTTGCTTACAGCTTTACCCTTATTTAGGTCACAACTTAGGTTACTTAGATAAAGGGAAAAGATAAAAACAAACTGCTCTGTGCTTGTAAACAAAAGAGGCCCATTACGGGCCCCTGTTACTCTTATACTCCCTGCACTCTAACGGGTAGCTCCCCGATAAGAGTTACTAATACTAAAATAATTAAAACTATTAAAAAGCTTGTCTTTTCCCAGGCTCTTTTTGTTACTAGTATAGGAAAAACCTTATGCTTAAGAGTATAACATTGTATATGTATCCTCTTATAGAATATCATTATAGTAAGACTTTCTTTTTATAAACAGTAACATGTGAAGTAGAAAGTCCTTAGACGTCTGATTATATATAAAAACAATTAGTTGTTGAAAGAGCGAGCTAATGGGTGTAAGGAGAGTTTTAGGTTTAGTTATTGTTGCGCTGTTATCATTTTTTCTTTATTACAAAAAGCAAGCAGTTGATATGAAAACTCATAAAACAAAAGCTCCTGCTCACACTCAGAAACTATTAGATTTATATAAAAACAATCCTTTTAATTATAATTTAGATATTAAAGTAGTTGCTTGTAAAAATCCAAGCTCAGAAGTAACTATTTGTTGCCATGGTTATGGAGGAAATAGCGCTTTTGTAAATATAGTCGATAAATACAATTCTTTTTCTGGAAATTTAATTGGCTTTAATTTCTTTGACCATGACATTAACGAGCATACAGATCATACTAAAAGTGCCTATGGAACACCACAAGAGATTATGCCACTTTTATATCTTTTAAAACGATGCGTTTGTGATTTGCAATTGAAGCTTATTAACTTATACGGATGTTCAGCAGGTGGGGGAGCCATTATAAATGCTCTTTCTGCTTTAGCAGGCACAGATTACGATATCTTATTAAAAGAGCTTAATATTTTTAAAAAAGATAAACAAGCAATACTTCTTGCCTTAAAGAATGGTGTTATTATTTTAGATTGTCCTTTAAAATCGGTTCAAGAAATAATTTCATTTCGTGGATCAGATAAAAACTTAAAGATTCTTGAAAGCCATTATATAAAAAATAATATGGAACCTCTTGGAACTTTAAGAACAATGCAGAAGATTGATTTAACAATATTTTTAAATTTTGAGATGCCCGATACTGTTTTGAGCAATCGTGATGATCAGCTCTTTATCAATGAGATAATGAAAATAAATCAAGGTAGAACTATAATTTCCACAAGTTCTGATCAAGGGCATATAGGATATCACTCAAAACTCTGGGAAAATTATAAAGCTTTTAAAACAGAGCAGACCTTACTATGTTAGATTAATAGTTATGACTATGTTGTACAATCATTGGTCAGTATCTTTATTAATAAGTTTAAGATAAAGGGAAAAGATGAAAACAAACTGCTCTACGCTTGTAAACAAAAGAGGCCCATTACGGGCCCCTACTGTTCTTACTCATCTCTTTTATCTGCGTGCTTTAACAGAAAGAAACTTAAAGCCATTTGAACGCGCTGCTATGCCAGCACTATTAACTGCTCGTGCAACTAAAGCATTACAACCATTTCTTAAGGGCCTGCATGGTCTAACACTGAACATACCACAATTACTTGCTTTAGTTCGAGCAATAAGCTCATTGTTTGCATACACATACACCGTTGCCTTTGGTGTAGCTCTACCAGTTATTAACGGCTTACTTGTTTTAACTGTACGGCATACAGGGCCACACAGTCTTACAAACGGGGCGTTAACTGGTACAGTTACTTGTGTTGTTGCAGTTGATGAGCAACCATTAGCATCTGTTACTGTTACTGTATAGGTACCCGCTGCTGCAAGCGTCACATTTGGTAGTGATGGATTTTGTTCAGCGCTTGTAAAGCCATTAGGACCTGTCCATGAAAAACTAACGTTAGCTGTAGTTGAAGAAGCTGTTAAAGTAAGCGTTGCTCCTTCACATACAGGACTATTAGAACCAGCTGTTGGAGTGTTAGGCAATGGATTAACAGTTACGGTAGCAGTAGATGAATTTGAGCAACCATTAGCATCTGTAACTGTTGCGGTATACGTAGTTGTTTGTGTTGGCGTTACAGTAATAGTTGCACTACTACCCGTTTGTGAGTTGGCAGGAACACCAGTTCCCGAAAATACGATTGTATAGGGTGCAGTACCACCTGATGCTGTAGCCGTAAGCGTACTTGTAGTAGCTCCTTGACATACAGCTGTTGGTGCTGCTGTTAAACTTAGTACTGGTGTTGGATTAACAGTAATAGTAGTACTTGCTTGAACAGTACATGAAGGAGCTGATGTCCCTGTATCAGTAACTGTTACTGTATAGGTTGTAGTAGTTGTTGGACTAGCAATTGGATTAGCTATAGTAGGATCACTTAGACCTGCTATAGGAGTCCATGAGTAAGTAAAAGGGCCAGTTCCATTAGTAACAGTAGTGGTTAATTGCACCGATTGCCCTGAACAAATGGTAGCAGCTACTGGATCTACCGTCGCGCTTAAAATATTAGTTGCATACGATACAATATTATTGGTTCCTGCGTCAAGAGCTATAAGACAAGTATCTTGTGGTGTAAAACCAACTGCACGTGCGGTAAATTGAGTTGACATATCAACTGGAGTAGTAGGATTTACTGTGCAAGTGCTTTGATCAACTGCATAAGTTAAAATACCATTAGTACGGTCTACAACAGCAAGACACTGACCACTTGTTGAAAATGTTATTGTATCAGGAACTGTTACGCCTGTTAAAGTGATTGGATTTGCTGTATTGGCTGTACACATGTCAGGATTAAATGGATACACTGTAACACTTGCAGGAATAGGCGGAAAAAACCCATCAAGATCTGCAATAGCAAGTAAATTACACTTTGGTGAAAATGCTACTGATGCGGTCGAATTAAAACCGGTAATGGTTTGGGAACTAGGCTCTATACTACAAGTAGCACTATCAAAGGGAAAAATAGTTACCGTATTGGTGTTATTAACTGTAGCAATACACTTTTTATCAGGTGAAACTGCGATTTGGATTACTAAATTGTTACTTCCTATAGTTTGTGATGAAGTTGCTTCAGTAGGTGTAGTAGTGCTTATGGGCATACAGGTAGTAGGATCGATAGTATAACTCTTAATAACATCGGGACCTCCTACAATAAGACAGCTTTCACTTGCAAAGGTAACAGCAAAACTGTTTGGTATACCAGTAATAATAGCTACTGGATCATCGCTCACTATACAAGTGTCTTGATCAACACTAAAAATAGATACGCTACCTAAATTGACGCTGGTTACTGCCAAGCATGTACCATCAGGTGAAAAAGCCGCTCCAAAAGAACCTGTAGAATTGTCAATAGCCCTTGTACCAGCCGCTGTTAATGCACATCCATTACGAGTGAAAAGAGCTATACCAGCATCAGTGCCACTACCTTGAGCTACAACAATTAAATTGCAGGTAGGTGAAATTGCTAATTGGTTAGCATTATTTACGGCAGCATTAGCTGGTATATTACTCACTTCAGGGCCAAACGAGCAACAGAGGGCTGATAGGATTGGGCTAGTAGAGAGCATAAGTAGGCAAGTAGATAAACTCCACATAATTTTCTTGTTCACGTTAGTCCTTTATGTTAAAGTGTAGGTTGCTTTTCTGATGCAACCGTAGCATAACGGTAAAAGATAAGACAAGTGTTAAGAAAAAGAGGCACATGTCTGGAATGAGCAGTTTTGTATCATGCAATTAGCATATCCAAACTATATCTATAACCACTTAAAGATCAAACAAACCAAACTATATAACAAGCTAAGCAAAATCAAGCTTATGCACATAGAGCAAAATATACATTAATAGTTTTAAAATATTCTATAAAGATATCAGGTGTGGTAAATTTTACACTTTTGGATCACTTTTTATTTTATGTTTTTAGCAGCGTAATCCAAAGTTAGTTTATGTTTGGTATGTTTAAAAGAAAGCCCTATTAATGTTATCTTCTTTCCCGTTAACAAATATTTTTCATAGTAGCGCTGTTCTTCAATTTGTTTTAGGGCTATTGCAGCACTTACCTTAAATTTTAGTTCAAACAAATATACATGACCTACTGTTGAAAAAACTAAATCAATTCTGCCTTTGTCAGTACTTATCTCAGATTGTATATCAAAACCAAGCAATTTTCCTATAA
>JACDHA010000046.1 GCA_013821315.1 Candidatus Dependentiae bacterium
AATCTGATATAGCTTTGCTGAAAGTTACCCCTGAAGGCAAAAAAGTTATTTTGCAAGAATTAGGTAAAGTCCCTTATTTAGAGCTAGGTGATTCAGAAGAATTAAAACTTGTTGAACCAGTGCTTGCTTTAGGTTATCCTTTAGGCCAAAGTTATATTAAAAGTACTGTTGGTGTGCTAGGTGGTAGAGAGTATTTTGAGCAGACTAATACTTCATACATGCATATTACTGCTCCTATCAACCCTGGTAACTCTGGTGGCCCTTTGCTTAATAGAAAAGGACAAGTAGTGGGTATTAATACTGCGGGCCATTTTGGAGAAATGCAGAATATGGGTTATATTGTGCCTATTAATTATGCAAAAATTTTGCTTGATGATTTATTTACCCAAAAACTATTACATAAGCCAGCTTTAGGAATTGCTACAAATTATACAACAGAAGAACAAGCAAGATTACTTAAAAATCCTTGGCCTGCTGGAGTCTATATTAATGATGTTCAAGAAGATTCAGTAGCCTATAAAGCAGGAATGCGTACAGGTGATATGCTTTACTCAATTAACGGTTATACTATTGATCCTTTTGGTGACGTTATAGTTGAATGGCGTAGTGCGCGTAAAATATCACTTAAAGAGTTTTTAATTCATCTAAGAGTTAATACTCCGCTTTCTTTTACTGTGTATCGTAAGGGACAAAGAAAAGAGCTTAAGGGGACATTAACTCCACCTGCATTAGAGCCAATTCGTAAAATTTATCCGGACTTTGAAGCTCAAGAGCTTGATTACGAGATTATTGGCGGTATGTGCCTAATGCAATTACGCTCTAATCACTTTGATGTATTACACGATACTTTTGCTTTAAGAGAATATAAAGCTCCTGAAAACGCACATAAAAGTGCTCTTGTTATTACCTCTATAATGCCCGGATCATATGCTGAAAGAATACAGTGCTTTTATCCAGGAGATATTGTAAGTGCTATCAATGATCAAGAAGTATCTACTTTAGTAGATCTTCGAAAAGCATTACTAAAAAGTAAAAAATCTGGTGTTATTGGTATTACTACTAAAAGTAAAATTAATACCGTACTTTCAGTAAACAAACTATTAACTGATGAATCAAGAATAACACGCCAATGTAAATTTACTACAACTCCTGGCATTAAAAGTCTAGGTTCTCATTAATCCACTATTGTTTTTAACTAACTATTAATAGTATATATATACTATACAAGGGCGCTCATAAGGCGCCCTTTTTTATGCCATTAACTGAAAGAAATCATGAAAAAGTATCTATTAATTTTCGTAAGCTCTCTTTTTTTAGAAACTTTGAGTATGGATTTTTCTCACATTTTGTATGAGTTAGCTAATACACATGAAGAGACTGCGCTATTTTCTGCTGCTAAGTTTGGGGATCAAAAGAAACTAGAAACGCTTTTGCGTTTTGGTATAGATGAAAATAAAAGTAGCAAGAGTATTACACCGTTACATGCAGCTGTTTTGGGTGAGCATACTGTTTGTGTAGAGCTGTTATTGCGTGCTGGTGCACACGTTAATGCAGCTACAAGCCGTAGTGAAACGGCGCTTCATTTTGCCATTAATAGTAACTTTATTACGCAGATGCTTATTTCTTATGGTGCCTACGTTGATGCAACTGACATATATGGTTATGTTGCTTTACATAATGCAGCTGCTAAAAACCAAGAGGCTGTTGTTAAAAGTCTTTTACAAGCTGGTGCAGATGTTAATAAGATAGCTCGTGGTGGCACAAGTTGTCTTCATCTAGCTGCAGGCCAAGCAAGCAAAGATCTTGTCATGCTTTTACTTGATGCAGGCGCAGATATTAATCTCACTAATCAATTAGGCGAAACATCTCTTTATGTAGCATTAAATAATAGTAATCAAGCTGTTGTAGAGCTGTTGTTGGAGAGAAATGCTCTTGTTGATAGCTTTTCTAAGCACGGTAATACACCTTTGCATCTTGTTCTTAAAAAAGGCGATGAAAGTTGCCAAAGTAATGCATTAAGACTACTAAAACTTTGTAGTGAGGTTAACCGAGCTGATAGTCAAAAACTTACACCACTTCATATTGCTGTTAAAAAAGAGTATGTAGAGGTTGTAAAGTGTTTGTTAGGAGCTAATGCCCAGGTTAATGTAACTAACTATTTTAATGAAACGCCTTTGCATTTTGCTGCAGTAAGTAATAGTTATGTGGTAAAGTTACTACTCGAGGCCGGTAGCGACCCTTTTATTCAAGATGGCGATGAAAAAACTGCTTTAGATAAAGCTGAAGAAGGGTATTTTTTTGAAACAGAACTAATGAAAAATAACAAACAAGCATGTATTGAACTGTTATGCTATTTTATGGCTCTAAAAAAGAAAGCAGCACTTATAAAATTGTTATCACAAACAAAAGTCAATTTACAGCGCTTTGTATTTTTTGCTAAACTGCTAAGTCTACTTAAAAATAATAGATCTGCTTGTCACCTAACAAATATACCTGTTGATATAATTAAAATAATAGCCGATTATGCTGTGAATATACAACCTGCTTGCTTATAGGGGAAAAGCAAGAAAATAATTACCTAGATAAATATTGCCATTTCTCATTTTATTAATCTACTGATATACTGCCCTATATATCTATAAAACAATACAAGCTAATAGGGTTTATATGAATAATGTAATTTTTGTAGTGGCACTAGGTTTACTTATGCCTTTTTCGTCTTTAGCTTTTAAAGACACGTTGCGTTTAAAAGTAGGGGTAGTGGCAGATCTGCTTAATGGTAGAGGAAGAGTACCTGCAGAGCAAAAAAAAATCGTAAAAGAACTAAAAGAAAAAGTTGGTTTAAGCAATTATAAGATACCGGTAAGAAATACTAATGTGCTGATTAAGTTTTTCTGGGGCTGGCGTTCTGCTTTTGCTTTATTTCCAGGTGTTTTTGATCGTCTTTATATAAATAAAGAGTGGCTGGAAGAGCTTACACCTGATGAGCAAGCTTTTTTAATTAGTTGCCAACTTATAGATATTAAAAACTATACTGGATTGAAAAAATGGGCAGTAAAATTTATAGCTAAGGCATTCCAGAAAAAGTACAAAATGTTCTATATTCCATTAGATCTTTTAGAAAACTATTGCTTGCGCTTATTAGAAGCTGAAACTGATAAAGAAGCAGTGAAATTGCTCAATACTACTGAAGGGGCTATTAATTTATTTTATGAAATGGCTTATGCTAAACATCCAAAAAAATCTTCATGGTACCGTTCAATGCAAATTTCAGGACATAATGTTTTATATCCTATAGCAACTCTACCGGTAATTAAATGGTTTCAAGGTACTGCTCCTTATGGAGATCGTGCTAGTAATATACAAGATGTATTAGATTAAAATTAGCTAGTTAGCGATATAAAAGCAAAAGAAGATATTGGGATCTTCTTTGAAAAGTTAAAGGTGGCTGGATATACCCCAGATCATAACGATATGATCTGGTACCCGTGGAGGCCTGTGTAAGACTTCATCTGAAGCTATGGCCTATGAAGCGAGAAGCCTCCTCCTTTAGGTCGAGGAGATATCACTTACATGTTTATGATAAAATACTTACGTATTTTTAGTATCCATAAGAAAGAATTAAAGTATGTTTATAGCTCAAGTAATAGAAGCTCTTAAAGGAACTCCTTGGTGGGTATATGTGCTCTTAGTATATCTTATTTCACGTGGTATAGACGCTTTGAAAACTAATACAGTTCCACTTTATCAGCTATTTATATTGCCAATAATTTTTTTTGCTTTGAGCTTGTTTTCATTAGCACACATGTCAGATTGTAAATCTCTGGTTTTGTGGATTAGTGGTCTTTCTGTAGGTAGCAGTATTGGCTGGCTTTTGCAACGTCATACGTCTATTAGTATAGATAAAAAAAAAGGGTTGGTGACTTTACCAGGTAATAGCTTAATGCTTGTACTAATTTTAGTTATTTTTTCTATTAAGTATTTTTTTGGTTATGTACAAGCAACAAATGCTTTATCACAGTATACCTGTTTACTTGCTAATTTAAATACTCTTGTATCGGTCACTATCACAGGTATACTTGTCGGGAGAGTTGCCTGTATATATTATAAATATAAAAGACTCTCAACATTTTAAAATACTTTTACTCTTGAACTTGCTCAGTCATACAAATAGGGCACGTGTTTTTCTTTTGTAACCATTCTCGTAAACAGTGCACATGAAACGGGTGCATACAAATAGTATATTCTATAGTTGTTAAGTCATCCATTGGTTCTAAGCAAATAGGACATTCTATAATATTGCCATCGTCAGAAAGGGGCAAACGAGAATAAGTTCTACGTAACCTGTCTCCACCACCATTTGAATTTGAGTTGCTATTAGAGTCCGAGCTTGATAGTAAGTTGCTTAATCTCTCTCTTAACTTGCTAGGACTATTCATAAACG
>JACDHA010000047.1 GCA_013821315.1 Candidatus Dependentiae bacterium
ATGCTTCTTTAAGCATATATCGAGTATAAAAAGTATGGCAATACAAAGTCAATTAACTAAAAGTATTGTGCTTGTCACAAACAGTAAGTTAATTGAGTTAATAATAAAGGCCTGATTAAAATCAGGCCTTATTTTACAACTATTTTCTAAGTTATTTCCCAGTTCGTACATTAAAAAAATCAAGCACGTGGCCTGCACGGTTAATCTTTTCATATACTTTGTCACTGAGTGCTTCTTTTAGACGAGCCATAATACGTGCATTACGCTTTTTGCCAGACTCTTTTGATTCTAACTCTTTTTCTGTACATTCTTCTAGTGGCTTAAATCCAGAAATAATAGACTCAATAAGAATTTTCTCAAGTACAGGATCAACTATACTTGGGGTTTTATACTCTTCTTCATAAGGATTATGGGTACACAAAAATGAATTACGCCAAGCATCAACAAATGCAAAGAACTTGTTGGCTTTGCTTAAAGCTTTAAGTGCATTTTCGTAATGTTCAGCAGAAATCTTCTCTTTTTTAGTTTCAATTTCAGACTCTAACTGATTCATAACACGTAAGCGAAGATTAATTAAATACGCTTTTTCACGTAGTTTAGCTTCACTTTCACCCTCAGGAAGCTTAAGTAAAGTACCATTAGGGGTAAAAAACAATGTTACTGCTTTAACTATTTCATCTTCTAGAATATCACTTATAGGACTCTCTTGAGCTTCATCTTCTTTTCTTATTTCTTCTTTTATTTCTTCTTTTATTGCTGAACGAATAGAAGAAGTTTCTTGAGTCTCTTCTTTGACTTCAGTATGACTGACTTTTTCTTGCACATAGTCAATAATACGATGACCAAGAGGACTAATAAGCGTAGCAGAAGCAACCTGTTTTACTTGTTCTTTGCTTGGTAAACTTACCGCCAATACGCTTGTAGCAGCAGAAAGCAAAAAGCTAAAAGCTAAAAATGTATGTGATTTTTTGAAAGATACCATAAAACACCTCTTAAAAGTAATTATATAAACTAGACTGGTACTAGTATAACAAAAATACTTTTAATACAAAAACCCTAGAGCATATCTTCAATAAGTATAGCTCGAGCAGGTGCTGCCTCAAGTCCAACGACAGCTAAAGGCAAACAAACAAAAAAATAAGCACCCTCACCTACATGAGCAAGCCGTAGCCCTTCGATAATAGGTACATCATGCTCAAATAATGTCTTATGAGTATCATGTTCAGGCTGATTGCGCTCAATACCTAGATAGTCTATGCCAACAGCTTTTACACCAACTTCTATAAGATAAGCAGCTGCCACTGAATCTAAATACACAAATTCTCGTTCAAAAGGGGCATTTTCTACAAGTTCGCTGTTACGCGTTTTAAGAAGAACTATAAGGCCTTTACTCAGTTCATAAGGCTCTAAGTCTTCACGACCAATAGCTTCTTCAACTTCAGTTAAATCAAGTACGACAGCAGTACCAATAAGCTGACTAAGAGCAAATTGATCAATGGTTTTTCCTTGAGGGATAAAATGAGCTGGCGCATCTACGTGGGTTGATGCATGAGAGCTCATTATAATACGTGATTTGCGTACACCATCTTTTTCCATACTTTGAGTAGTAGTAAAATAGACGTCTTGAGCATCTTTATAACCAGTTGCATCGGGAGTCATAGGCCAACTGATATCAATTATTTTCATACTACTTGTCTCCCTTTATAATCATGTATCTACTCTGCAAGCATAAGTATAGTAACACGCTTAATTAACTGCAAGCATCTACTAAGCTTACTTTACGCCAACCAGTCTACACCGTTAACTTGCGAAAATAGAGCAAGTTGTTCAGGACCAGAGCTCCCGCAAGCGTAGGTATATAACGGCAACTGTAAAGCAGAAACGTGCTCTATAACTTGCCACGCATACTCAATTTCATGGCTATGCACCGTAATACTGCTGTCACCACTAAGTATATCAAGCAGTAGTCTTTGATAGGTGTGTGGCATGTGATCATAAAAATTACAGGTATAACACAAAGTAGATTCTACACAGTTGGTAATGCTCGTATTATTAGGTGTATTTTGAGCATTAAGAGTAACTGATAAACTTGAATCTGGAGCAATATGTAACGTAAGCGTATTAGGCGCAAAAGTACCTGATGCACCAACTAAGGCCTGACTAACCGGTTTAAAAACAACGTGTATAGCTGTAGCCTTAGTTTGCAAACATTTACCTGTCTTTAAATAAAAGGGAACTTCTTGCCAGCGTGGTGTATCGATAAAACACTTAAGCACTGCAAGCGTTTCGGTTTTAGAATCAGGTCGCACATGGCTTTCAGTTGTATAGCCTGTATATTGTCCTAACAGACCGGTAACTACACGAGCTTTTTTGAGCACCTCACTTTTAGCAAGACTGATCGCGTTGCCGTCAAGTGATTGTGGGCACTCCATAGCTATAAGAGAAAGTAATTGTAACATATGGTTTTGCATAACATCTTTTAATGCACCATAGTTATCATAAAAACTACCCCGATTATCTATGCCAATGGTCTCATTAAATATAATTTGCACCTGATCGATATACTTAGCATTCCAAATAGGCTCAAAAAATACATTACTAAAACGTATAAGCGCAAGCGAACTGACTAATGTTTTAGTTAAGTAATGATCAACACGATAGATCTGTTCTTCATCTACATATTTTTCAATACAAAGATTTATCTTACGGGCTGTTTGTAGATCCCGACCAAAAGGTTTTTCGTATACTATTACTTGTTTTTTACCATTATTTTTTTGACGTTCCACAATGCCTGCTTGCGCTAAATTGGTAGTTATATCACAATAAAAGTCAGCTGCTGTTGCTAAATAAACTAATCTATTGCCTGGCAAATTGTGCTCATGTTCATGCTTTTCAATAACAGTTGCCAAGGCCTTAAAGTCTTCTGGCTTGTTAAAATCAAGACTAATATAATAACTAATATTTTTAAGATACTCCCAGCCAGAACTCGTGCTTTGGGTATTTTTACTACAAACCTCTTCATACTCTAAAAGCTCGTGCATAGTAGTATGATCTTTGGCAGCTCCTATAAGTATAAAATTACACTTTTGATTTCTTTCAAGGTGCTCAGTTACCAAAGAACATATCGCTGGCAAAATCTTTTTCCGGGCGAGATCCCCTGTTACACCAAGAATAATAATCGTCCAAGAGTGGAGGCTGGTAGTATTAGAACGGTTATCCACGGCTTAATATCTTTCGTGTTTTTTCTTTATACAATTCAACAGCAGGCTGATCAAAAGCATTAATACCCAGCAAATGGCCAATACTTATAGTTTCACAGATTTTAAACATCATGTATTGCCCCAAGCTGTAAGCACTACGCTCTGGTAATGTAATAGTTACAAAAGGTCTGTGTTCACTTGCATACGCTTGCTCAACACCTTCAAAAATTGCTTTTTTAATCGTAGCTACTGTTTTACCTACAAGAGAACTTACTGGCGTTGTAATAGCTTCATTAGGCACCGTATATACTTGAGGCTCAAAAGCCACTTGTACAAAAGAAGTAAATTTATCCCGAGGACCACCTAAATATAACTGAGCCACTGAATGTAAATCAGTTGTGCCAATAGACACTGTTGGAGTCATACCAGTTTCGACAAGCACGTCTTCAAGAGAAAGTTTTTTTCCTAAGCTTTCACCCACAAGTTGCCGATACCAGTTACCAAGCATGTATAAATGTGGTGAAAACAAAAAAGTATCATGAATATTTTTACCTGATTTAAAATGGGTATAAATAAGAGCAGCACTTACAGCTGCATCTGAACTACCACTAAAATAGGCATCAAGTATTACACGGGCGCCTGCCATAAGTTCTTGGATAGGTATACCTACTAACGCTAACGGAAAAAGACCTACAGCTGAAAATACCGAGTAACGACCACCTACAAGTTTCGGTATCTCTAATAAGTTATACCGTTCCTGTTGAGCTATAGTATAAAGAGGTGAATCATAATCGGTTATAACCACCATATATTCTTGATACTTATGGGGTTTATATTTTTTAAGGAGCTCAATAAAAAAAGCACCATTAACAAGCGTTTCAGTGGTATTACCTGACTTGGTTAC
>JACDHA010000048.1 GCA_013821315.1 Candidatus Dependentiae bacterium
AAAAAGAGCGCAAAGGTGCCAACTATACTACACGTTCTTATAACCCAAGAACCGATACCATCAACAATATGAAGCATGTATGCTCTTACGCTTGAGCTTCTGTGGATGCTGTGTATCCTTGAGTTTCATTTTGAGTTGCGGTAGCTTCAGGAGACACATTTTCTGGTACTGCTACAGTAACTGGTTGTGCTTGTTGCTCTGCTGCTATTTTAGCGCTCACGCTACTCAGTAGAGAGGAACTAGAAGGTTTTTTAAGTAAAGCAAGTCCAAATGAACCTATCATAAATAAAGCACCCATAACCCAGGTTGCTTTTTGAAACACATCTTGACCGCCAGAACCACCAAAAAGCATTTGAGATCCGCCACCTAAACTACCTAAGCCCATGCTGCTTTTACCTTTTTGAATCAAGATAATTAAAATAAGCAATAAGCACATTATAGTAAACAAAGTTACCAATAAACCGTATAACATATTCTACTCCCATCAATAATAAATTGTATTTTCTCGTAGCTCGTGTGCTACCCTCTACTTACTAATACTACAATTTTTTTAAGCTCTTGAAAATCGAGACTTGCTTTACCAACTAAAAAACCGTCAATTTCAGGTATTTGAAGCCATTTTTCTGTGTTTTTTGAGTTTACACTGCCACCATAGAGTAATCTTATAGTATTTTGGTCTAAAAACTGAGCACAATAAAGTTTTATGTGCTTACAGATAGCTTGTAGCTCTTGCACTTCTGGTAGTGCACCCGTGCCTATTGCCCATACAGGCTCATAAGCAATAACAAGTTGCGTGTAATTGCTCGCTTGTGCTGCTTGCAAAACTTGAGCAAGTTGTTGTTCTAGGATCTCGAGTGTTTTGCCTGTTTGTTTTTCGATTAAAGTCTCGCCAATACAAACAATAGGAACTATGCCTTCGTGTATAAGTATAGCAGCTTTTTGTGCAACCTGCTCATTAAGCTTATGCACTAAGTTATTAATCGAGCATTTCCATTCAGTATGGCCAATAATACAGTACTTGCAGGTAAGCTCTTTAAGGGAGGTAGCTGCTACTTGTCCTGTATAAGACCCATGTGTGTGACCACTACAATCTTGAGCACCAAGTTTTACTTTTGTATCGCCTAAATAGTTTTTAAAATAATCTAAACAAGTAAAACTTGGACATACAACTAATTCTACCTGCTCAGTTGTGGCTAATTCTTTGAGCTCTGGACCGTACTGCTTAAGCCATTCGATTGATTGATTATAAGAAAGTTCCATCTTCCAATTAGCTACAAGTAGTTTGTTCTTTTTCATAGTAATCTATAGTATTCTAAGTATAAATTTTAAATAAGTAGTTTAAAAAATAGCATAGTTTAAGAAGCTTATCAAAATTATACTTAGTGAGGTCCGTTATGATTAGATCCTATTTAATTAATTTGTTAGAAGAGTATGCTTCTATTTATCCAGAAGAAATGGTTTTTAAAACAGATATGTTGGATTTTATACATAAGCATACCGATTGTTTTGAGCGATCTTTAAAAATAGGCCATATCACCGCTTCTTGTTGGTTGCTGAATAATGACGCAACTGAAGCTTTGCTTATGCATCATCGTAAGCTTGACAAGTGGTTTCAGCTAGGTGGCCATTGTGATGGTAATCCGGATGTACTTGCTGTCGCTCTTAAGGAGGCTCAAGAAGAATCTGGTATTGAACATATAGTGTCTGCAAGTTCTGCTCTTTTTGATATTGATATTCATCTTATTCCAGAAAGTAGCCGTGAACAAGCACATTATCATTATGATGTGCGTTTTTTACTGCAAGTTGCCAGTGATGAGCAAGTGGTGCAAAATCAAGAATCAAAAGAGTTAAGATGGATTGGCAAGAGCAGAGCTGATCTGCCAACGGATAATCCTTCAGTTGTGCGCATGTTTAATAAATGGATTGCACTTGTAGGTTCTTGAGCATAGGAGATAATTGTATTTAAGTTATTTATGTTAGGGTTGTTAAGTTTATACAATACAGGCAGCTTAAAAATACAGAAAAATTAAAACTGGTAACATAATCAAATTATTTGAATGTGGTTCTTATCAAAGTTTACTCGGTAAGACATCTTCCTTATATGATATTGCTGTAAAAAACTAAAAGTAGCCAAGAGCGCGCTTGGTATGCGCAAAAATCGTTGGGATATGGTTGCAGTAGAAGTGCTTTGGAGGGCTACATTAAGTCTAATCTCTATAAAAGAGAAGGCCAAGCCTTTCTAAAGAGAAATTCTGCATAGGCATCTATTGATAATACTTGTAATTGCCTTTGCACACAAAGGAAATCCCAGCTATAAGGTAATGAGAACGTTGACTTAAGTGCTCTTCAATGGTAATTTTCAAACACTTGGGCAACCATTTCAATTACTACTCTACCCCTTCATGTTACGAGAGATTATGATGAAAAAATTACCTATAGATGTTAGTACTTTTAGTACCATGATCAATGGTAATTACACCTATGTTGATAAGACGCAGTATATCTATAATCTTATTGAGAGTGGCCGTTTTTATTTTCTTTCACGTCCTCGGCGCTTTGGTAAATCACTTCTTATCTCAACATTAAAAGAGCTATTTCTAGGTAACAAAGATCTGTTTAAGGGTTTGTGGATAGACTCAAGTGATTATACATGGCAGCAACATCCTGTAATACATCTTAATTTTTCGGACCTGGATATTGAAACGTCACCTGAGTTAAAAATAAGTTTATCGTGGGAGCTAGAATCTATAGCTCAAGAGTATGGTATAGATGTTTCTGATGCCCCTTCAGCTGGATCAAAATTAAAAAAACTTGTTAAAGAATTAGCAAAGAAGAGTCCTGTAGTTATTCTTATTGATGAGTATGATTACCCGCTTATTAATAATCTTAGTAAAATAACCGTAGCTCAGGCTAATAGGGATGTGCTTAAAAATTTTTTCAGTGTTATTAAAAGTTTAGATGCTTATTTAAAAGCTATTTTTGTAACAGGTGTAACAAAATTTTCAAAGACTTCTATTTTCTCAGGGCTCAATAATCTTAATGATTTAACGTTAGCACCTGAAAGTTCTGAACTGCTTGGTTATACTCAAGCTGAGATAGAGTCTTATTTTACCCAATACATAGATAACTTTGCACATAAAAAAGAGAATAGACACATAGCTGTAATGCAAGAGATGAAAACCTGGTATAATGGTTACCGCTTTTCGCGTACAGAAGCAACTGTTTATAATCCGTTTTCAGTACTTTATTACCTGAAAAATCAAGAGAGAGCAAACTACTGGTTTGAATCAGGAACCCCATCATTTTTAGTGGAATTCTTAAGAAAGCATTATGACGCTCTTGAGGGTATTGAGCAAGCTGAGTTTAGCACAACTGGTTTAGGTACCGTTGATCTTGAAGATATTCCACCAACCACACTTCTTTTTCAAACCGGTTATTTTACTATTAGTGATTACGATAGTGCCACTAAAAAGTACAAACTAGGTTATCCCAACGAAGAAGTGAGAGATTCTTTTCAAAAATATTTATTAGCGGCATTTTCAAATAAGAATGTTACTGAGATAGAAAAAACTACATCTCAATTAGTCCTTGCGCTTAAAGAAGATAATGTATTATTGTTTTGTGAACTTTTACAAAGTCTACTTGCTCATATTCCTTATCAACTTCACATTGCTCAAGAGCGTTACTATCACTCTCTATTTCAGCTTATAGGAAAATTGCTTGGTTTTGATATACAATCTGAGATAAGTACTGACAAAGGCAGAATTGATTTAGTTTTTTCAACAGTAGGTCATGTATATTTGTTTGAACTAAAATTTAAGGTAAGTGCTGC
>JACDHA010000049.1 GCA_013821315.1 Candidatus Dependentiae bacterium
TCTTTATAGATGGCATTTTAGTGATCCTGAAGAAGGTGAGAACTTTATTACATATGAAGAGTTCTTAAAAAATTACAAACTATATTTGCTATTTAAGTTAAGCAAAGAAGTTGCTCTTGAATGGCTTAATAAAACTGAAGAGCTGCTTAACATTATGAAGCGGAATTATGAACAATGTAAATATCTTCATGAAGCTGAAGTTAGCTCTATTGATTAATCGTAACAAGTCTAGTGTAAAAGTACTACTAACTTGAGAAAAAATTAAAAAGTTTACTCATTCTTACTCAGGAAAGTTTAGATGGATATATCCATAGAAGTTATTAGGTCAGAAATAGTTATCGTTGAAGGTGTTCCTTGTGCACGTGGGAAGATCTCTATAGGTGATTTTAATGAAAGGTTTGATGTTGCTTTAGAGTATTGGACTATAGAAGATTATAAAAGACAGTGGAAAGAAGGCTTAGAAAGAATTAAAAATCAAGATAAGTCTTGCCTTGTCACTTATGTTCAAGATCCTAAAAAAGCACCTTTTATTGATTGGTGGCCTTTATATAAAATAGATACTAAAGTATATGTACAAAATCATATGCTTTTTGCGCATCTTTATAGAAATAGAATTGGCAATAAAGAGTTTACACCTGATACTTGTTATGATTTTGTCCCTAGAAGAGAACAAACTGGAAGAAGATCAGAATGGATAGTAGGGTTAGAGTAATAGGAAATTATTAATTTCTTTAATTGATTAGCTAAATTTTGAATAATATAATCCTTTTGATACCAAAATGAATTTGCCATAGTATCCTTATTCTTTCATTCTGCTTGTAAATGCTACATGCCAAAGTTCATGTATTTGATCCCAAAAGCTATTGCTATAATCCATTACTAAATTACCATAAAGGCAGAATTGATTTTTCATAATCGTAAGTTTAATGTTATTGTGTCGTTTTGTAAATATAAAAATTAATAATTTGTAAATATAAAAATTATTAATTGATTTTATTTTTAAACATGTTATTATTTTAAATAATATAAACATATTTAAAATAAATAATCGCAAGGTTATTAATGTTTCACCTTAAGAAAAGTGCTTTTTTCAATGAATATAGATAGACCTAATAGAGTAATGGGAGAAATACAACAACAGTAGGCAATCTCTAACCAGATACTAGAAGCTGAACTGGAGTGCCAATTTAATCCAGAAATAAAACTTCAACGAGACGGGCAACAAGAAATGTTAGTTGATACAGTTTTACGCGTGTTGAGCTCTTCATCATATGTAAATACATTAAATAAACATTTTAGATTCTATGTTGCAAACAGATTGTAAAATAACTAAATTACATGAGCTAATGAGATTAAGGCAGCCCAAGATATGCAATTTAAGCTAAGTGAAATAATTAATCTGTCAAAAAAATTTTTAACTGATTTCACGACAAGAGCGTATGCTTTAGATTTGTTAGAAATTTTAAAAGTGTCTGATTTAATGAATATAGGTCAATCGTTATTGGGATCATCTAACTAAATTAATTCGTAAAACAAAAAGGTAATCAATGAATTATACAAAATTTATAGCGGCTATAACATGTTTAAACTTATGGTCTTTTAGCAGTTTTGCTATGGATGAAACTTCATGGTCTAAATTAGCGCAACTTATCGCTATTCGTCAGGAGCAGCAAAAAGCTCAAGCATCTATAGGCTCAACAAGCGTCGGATCATTCTGTTCCGAAGCTCCTAAAAAAACCTTTAGTGATATGGTGGGAGAAATTCCCGAAGAAATTAGATGTTTGATTAAGTACATTACTAATCCACAGCTATATAAAAGTGTAGGATTGGGATCTTTATCAGCAGAAATTTTGTTAGAAGGCCCTCCAGGCACTGGTAAAACTACTTTAGCTGAAGCTATAGCATCTGCTTTAAATAGAAATATTTATAAGTTATCTTGTACTTCTTTTATTACTGGCTATCAAGCTTCAGGTTCTGAAAGAGTAGCTGCATTATTTGATAAAATACGTACAGATAACTCTCCTGTAGTAGTTTTTATAGATGAAATAGATGGGCTTGCAAATACTGAGATATCAGATCGTAGTGGTGAAGTTTCACGGACTGTTTTTGAACTTCAAAGACAACTTGACCGGAAAGATCCTTTAGTAGTATGCGTTTTAGCTACAAATAATCTTGGTAAGATGCCAGCTGCGCTTAAGGACAGATTTGCTCATAACACTATTACCTTAGGATTACCCGACTTTGATAAGCGTTTAGCGCTCATAAAATATTACACACAAGACAAACCTTTTAAGCTTGACAAACAAGATTACGTTAATATAGCTCTTTGTACTGAAGGATTAAGTTGTAGAGTAATAGAAAATATATTAAAAAAAGCTCTATTAATGGCTTTAGATAAGCATGATGGTGAAACTAAATTTAAAATTCCGTGTAAAACTGTATATATAGCTTTATATTTAGCTCAAAACGTTAAAGTTCCTACGTATCTAGTCCGTAAGATGCTTTTCAAATATTATATGAACAAACTAGGATATAGTGCTGATGAAAAACTATTGCACTTTTTGGCAGAAAAATCTGAAGGCTTTGATAATAGCTTAATTAAATTAATTATAGAAAATGCTCAAGCTTTGTGCCACGCATGTATGAATAAAAAGTGTTCAGAAGAAGACTTTTATGTATCTTTTTACTCTAGTCAAACTGTGCATTGTCCTAATAGTGAAATGAAATCTGAAATATTAATATATTATGTTCTACTAAGAATAAATGAATTTGTGGGTTTCATTAAAGCATTTTCTAATCAGCAGCTAGTAAATGCTCTTTATTGTTTAGCACAGGAGATGGTAGATGATTTTACTGGTAATGAATTAAAAGAAGTCATAGATTATGCGATTGAAAATAAACAAAAGAGAAAAGCTGATTTTGTTAATATAGCAGATTTTTATATAGGTTTTTATAAAAAACTACTTGATAAGGCTAAGCCATATACACTTACTTGTAGCACAACTCGTTCAAAAGGTATAAAGTTTAATTATAAGAATAAACCATACTTGAATGAGGAAGTAACTTTTGTTGAAGAAGCTACTGCTTTACATGAAAAAGCTCCTTTTTTAGCAACCAATATGAAAAGCAATTCAGAAAGTGCTACAGGAAGAAATAACTATACTAAATCCTCTACACTGGATTATAGAAATAGTTATACTCCCTCAACGCTTATGATAAATTATCTTTTAGAGTATTTTTTAGAACCTACTAATGTAAAATTAAACTCGGAAATAAAGGTCGCCTTTTGTACACATTTAAGATCACAAAGTTGTTACTCAATAAAGAAAGTTTTAGAAAAACTTGTGTCGGCTATACAAGTGCAAGGGAAAACTTACGTAGGATCAAGAGAATTAATTGCTGCAGCATCAGAGGCAAATGTTGTCTTAAAAAATACAGATATTCTTATAGAAAAACCAGCAGTAGTTGCAGTTAAACAAGAAAGCTCTTCTTGCGTTATATCGTAAGCTTTATTTTAGTTTTTATTAGTAGTGAGCATATCAATAGATTTATTGATATGCTCATTTTATAGAGAGAAATCAATATTTCGTTGATACTACTAATGAGCTCAAACTTATAAGTTATCATACCAGTTGCATGCGCAGTAAGCATCGGTATACTAAATTATACCAATCACCTTTGCCAATCAATTGTATTAGTCCGCTCTTAGCCTGGAGGTTATATGACTCAGAGCATTTCGTTAGTAACTATT
>JACDHA010000050.1 GCA_013821315.1 Candidatus Dependentiae bacterium
GCTTGGGATTCTGCTTAAATCTTATTTTTGAATTTAAATTCATTCTCAATGAAATCAATTACTTCTAACGGTGTTAGTGTTTTCAAAGTACCGTTAGACCTGTTATCTAATGAATTAATAGCTTTTATTGCATCGTTACAATCATGTTTTTTTTCTAAATAAAATGCCAGGGCGGGAAATGCTGTGCAATTTGAATGACCGATAAGTATAAATTCGTCCTCTTTAGTTAACTTATCCTTTCCAACAAATTTTGCAATCTCATCATCCGTATAAAAATCATCAGGATAATACACTTCTCTTTTAAATTTATATTTATCAGCATCATATTTCGGCGAAGATGAAAAAAATTGTTAAACGTCAATTATCTTTGCCGGTTCGCGACAATTATCTTTGCCGGTTTTCAATAAAAAAATCAGTTACTTTGGCCTCCTGGTTATAGCTTGTTATTTCTCTGTATAGCAGCATTAGCTCTGTAGCTTTCACCCTCTACTTTTATAATTGTTGCATGGTGCACAATCCGGTCGATAGCTGCTACGGCCATAATTTTATCTGGGAACAGGGTATCCCAGTCTCCAAAGGGTTGGTTGGCGGTTATGAGTAAGCTGCCATACTCATAGCGATGTGCAATCAGTTCAAAGAGTACAGAAGTTTCCTGTTCAGTCTTTTTTACATAGCCAATATCATCAAGTATAAGCAATTTAAATTTGGCTAAGCGCTCTAGTGCCTGTTTGAGTTTAAAATCCTTTTTCGCTTGTTGCAGGGTTTGCACCAATAGGGTGGTTGATGAGAAGTACACGCTTATCCCTTGCTCAAGAAGTGCATAAGCAATAGCGGCTGCCAAGTGTGTTTTGCCTACACCTGAAGAACCAAGCAATATGAGGTTCTGCGCCTCTTCAACCCATGAGCAATCTTCAGCCAAGCCTTGAATTTGAGCTTGATTTACAGACTTTGCTTGATGGAATGCGAAAGTTGCCATGGTTTTTCCTGCAGGAAGTTTAGAGTTACGATAGGCTCGGTCCAATCGTTTCTGCTCACGGAACACAAGCTCCAGCTCAAGCAAACTAGCCAGATACTCGCCGTAGCTGGCGTGGTTTTTTTCAGCTAATTGAGTTTGCTCCTGCCAGTTACTACCTATTGCAGGTAATCGTAATTGCTTGAGTAAATAGGGCAGTGTTTCAATGGAGGGCATGAGATGCCTCCTTGTTTACAGGAATTAGTTGATTGTAAGATTCCAGGGTGTGTTGAGTAACATCGACTATAGGACAAGATGATGTTTGTGCAATGCCCCAGTGTTTTTTTAAGTCTGGCAGGGAGAGAGTACCGCCTGCTAGAAGCTCTTGTGTAACTAGCTCACCAAGCGCTGTTTCACAATCAGCTATCGCTGCAAGATGCAAGAGTCCAACCATCAGGCGAGAAGCGTCCCGTGCGGGTAAACGCTCGGTTAGATCTTGCCAAATTTTCCTATACACGGCATTCGGCAATAAGTCATTACGTAGCTGTGACTTAAAAAAGGCCATGGGTTTTTTAACCAGGCTATCAATGACATGATGGTAATCAACGTTTTTTGCTCGTCGTAATCTTCCTTTACCATAAACACGATTTAACTTAGCTACCAGGGTGCCGCCCAAGTAACAACTTAAGCTATCGTGGTACAAATGAACTTGTAAATTTGTACCAATCAAGCGTGATGGGACAGTATAAAGTGAAGTTCGTACCTGGATTGTGCTGGAGCTACTGACCTTGGCGGGCAGCAAGGTATAGTCTGCCGTTTTATAGGTTGGCAGGGGTTGTAGAGCTAATCGTTCTACATCAACTTTTTTTGCATTACGTCGATTATGTTGATTGGTTAGCTGTTCAATCCAGCATTGGTAGGCTTCAAGTGAATTAAAATCATAGGAACCACGTAATAAAAAGGCTTGTTTAATTCGGCGCTTGAGATGTCCGTGAGGTGATTCAATTCCCCCATTCTCATGAGAGACACCTCGATTATTGCGGCTTGGCGTCATGCCATAATGGTTGCAAAAGTCATGATATTGTTTCGTTTGATCGTCCTTATCCTCCGAGGAAAGATTTTTAAACGCTGCAGATAAACTATCGGTGCGATGTTCTTTAGGTGAACCACCAAGACACCATAAAGCGTTTTGCAGCCCTTCTGCCAAGGCAGTATAAGACTCTCCACCGATAACAATCTTTAAGTAGCTCCAGCCAGAATAGATAACACGAAAATGATACAGCAGATGCTTGAGTGATTTACCCTGTATTGTTACTTTGATCTCTTTAAGCTCAGTAAAATCAGACAACCCCATATGACCTGGCACATGCTCTTGTCGGAACATTACCTCGCAGGCAGGTCCCTCTTGATGGCACCAGTTCTTTACACGGCGTTGGAGAGTACGAAGTAATTTATCTGGAAAACTGTCTTCATCATGGGTTGATTGTAAATATTCAAGTAACGTTAATGCCGAAAGAGAAGGGCTTTGCCGCAACATAGGTTCAAGCTCTTTGGTCCAGACTGTCTCAAATGGATCAGTACGGGTGCGCCAGCTACGGGGTTGTTTATGAGGATCTGCGCGACGCCCTTTTTCTATCTCACGTCCACTACGTTCACTCATTCCAGATTTGGCCGCACTGACGACCTGTGTTTTACCTTCTTTTATCGCTTTCATGTATATCTCCAGCTGGTTCGACGTAAGCCATTGTCCAGACATCTAAGCACTCCAAAAGTGTTCAATGTCCTTTAACAATAGCTAGTTAAGACCGGCAGTCCTAATTGTCGTCAACCGGCAAAGATAATTGTCGCCTAATAATGATGAAACATAATTTTTCTTAAATAATTTTTCTAAGGCATGATAATGGACTTCTTTCAGTTGATACTCACGCTTTAAGTTTGTGATACGTTTCTTTAAATTATTAGCTTGCCCAAGCGCGATGCTCTTTTCTTGATGCGAAATAATATATAAAAGATCACCTTTTTTGACAGCCTTACCTTCTTCTACAAAAGCTTTATCAACAATCCCTGAAAATTCAGATTCAACTGAAACAATACCATTTTCCGAGTCCAAATATCCCTTAATAAAATTTCGTTCAGATATTTGTGCAAAATAGAAAAAAAGTATCAACAGAAACAATAGACCTAAGGCACAATAACCAGCAACACGGTAATTAAGGGG
>JACDHA010000051.1 GCA_013821315.1 Candidatus Dependentiae bacterium
GCTAAACAAATTGAGCGGGGCACGGATAAGGTCTCAGCCCTGTACTGGGGGGTACCACTTAGTAGCACACTAAAGGTGGCTTCAAAGCTCATATGCCCCGTTAATTTAAAGGCTAGGCCCTCATTAGCTAGCTTCTCCACAATGGTAAATGCCGCTTCAATATTGCTGCTATATTCAGGTAGAGGATTGTGTAGTTCACTTGAACCATTTGCACGGTCATAGTAGGTGCGCGGCTCGCCAATACTATATTCTACGTAGCCTTTTTTACCATACGGCGTGGCCACTACTTCTAGGTCCATAATTTTTATCGCTACTAACCTATCTAACTCACGACCTGCGTTCACCTTAGCTCCTTTAGTGCTCTAGTCTTCTAGGTGGTCTATGTAATCGGCTACACACTCATCAGTAAATTTATCAAATTTCAGCAATACCTTCGCCAGCACTAAGCTTCTATGCACTTCTACGCCGGCTTTTTTATATCCAACATCACTATAAACTTGCATATCATGGCCTGGGGCGTCTATGTGCCACACCTTAATTCTAACTGAGTATTCGCCCAATTCTTTATGACAGGTCATATAGTAGCCTCTAGGTTAATGTTGTTCATAGACTCAATACGTCTTGTAATTCCACTTTAGATAGCTTCATGCCATCAACAAGATAAATTCCAGTTAGTTTACCTTCTACTAGCGTTAATCGCACGTAGTGGCCCATATATACAACTGTTTTCATATTAACCCACCTTCTCCATAGCTTCGTTTTCAATTGTGACGTTCATGCGAATGCGCGCAGCTTCTGCTCTAGCAATTTTAACTGCTGCTTCATACTGCTCATCACTTAGTTCGTATTCACGCTCAAACCTATCATCGCCATCTGCATCCACCCAAAAGGCCGTGCAAGACTGTAGTTCTATTTCAGGCTGCATATCTCTTCGCGCCTTTAAGCGCGTCTCATAGGACCGCTTAGTAGCAGGCCCTAGTTCATATTTAAGTAGGAAAAAGGCCGTGGCGTCGCCGTGGCCATATAGACCCTCTTCAGGCACTACAGCGTCACTATTTTCACTATTATAAATATCTACCTCTACCTCTATAGTCATGTATTGCTTAGCCGCGATAGACATATACTTGCTCCTTTTTAGATAAATGAATTGTGACTATAAAGCCAAGTGCCTCTAGGCGCTTGATAGTTGCTTGTGAGATTTTTCTGGTCTTAATTGTTAGTTTCACTTCAAAGCTCCTTTCACGTCTGGTTATCTATTTAACTATTATTAGTAAACTTCACAGGTAACGCTGGTGTAGCCATCTATGGCCTGGGTATATTCAATTGTTAGTTCAAACTCTGTATCTCTAATATGGGAGGTGCATAAAAATGTGCCGTCGTGCTTTGACCATGTGGCGCGCTCATACTCAGCTTCACTGCCGGACTGGTAAGCTCCTTTGATTAGTGCTTTTACTTCCATTAGGTTATGTGCTCTCATTTTCATCTTGCATCTCCCTTTGCTTCTATTTAACTATATACTCTATCGGCATTATGCACAAGGACTTTAGCACTATTATGCAATTTATTCGCTAAGCCAGTAAAGCAGTCAGGGTCGCTGTATGCTCTAGGCTAAACGCTGTCTATGGCCTGCTCAAGCTAAACGCTATGCTAGATTATCTCCATTATGGTGTAGATTATCCAGTCCCATAGTGAGGCGAAAATATAATTTGACTGGATTTTTAGGGCGAAGTAGTTTATCCTGGAATTAGGCTCTAAATTTATTTATCTCATTTTGAGACGCCATAGCCCTACCCAACTATTTGAAGTTTCCGAATAGATGGGTGTCACAATTTAGGGGTAGTTTTTGTGGCAACTTTTATTGAAAACTCATGTAATGGGGTGAGTTAAATTGTGAATATTAGTGGACTTTTAAGTTACGCCTAAGTTCATAAATTTGTGAATATGGTTTGAAAAAATGTATATTACTAAATAGCGACACTTTTCGGTGCTTTTCGCAAACGCTAGCATTGAGCGAAGTTGGTGGTGGTCCACCCTACAGGATATCACACTTAACTTATAATTACTATATAATTCGTATAATTCTCATAGTGGGGCGAAAATATAATTTAACTGGATTTTTAGGGCGAAGTAGGTTATCCTATAAGTTGGTGATAGGCAGTCTCATTTTGAGACGTGAAAGAGCGCTTAGCGGTGGCAGACTGCAAAGTTAGCTGTGACGTTATAAATTTTAGCCTAACCCTACAGGATATCACACTTAACTTTTATTTGCAATATAAACTGTATAATTCTCATAGTGAGATTATGTAGTGTGGCGTGACCTTTGCAGGGGCGGAACATTATCGCTGGGTAGATTAACTCACGTACAGACGTTGTGTATCAAAATGAGACTCTGCCAAGCTGCTCCTAGCTGCTCCTAGCTGCTCCTAGCTGCTCCTAGCTAACGCTCAGCTTCACCTACCTCATAGCCTTTGTTTCTCTAAACCACTTATTAATTGCAGGCTCAATGACTTGCAGGTGATACCACACAAAAAATATGGTAAATCTAGCTTTAAGGCCCCGTATAGGCTTGGGGCAGCCC
>JACDHA010000052.1 GCA_013821315.1 Candidatus Dependentiae bacterium
AAGCTGTACTGAAAATAGCACTGCCTCCACCTCGTACAACGCCCAGTCTACTACCGTCAGCAAAGCCTATTCTATAACCTTTTTTCCATGAATCTGTTACGACCTCTTCCTCAGAGCTATCACTATACTTTGGTATTATCTCTGCAAACACAATACTAAATGTCACACAAAGAGCTAAAGATACAGAACCTAAAATAATATTTTTATTTACATACTTACGCCATGAAGCTTGCTTTTGCTTGTTTTGTTGAATAATAACATCAATTTCTTTTAAAGCTTCAGCTTTTTCTAAAGATCTCAAAGAAGTACTATTATGTAGTTCATGTTCCACTTTTGCTATATTTAAACTTTTTACTGCTTTTATAAGATTGGTATGAGCATTAAGCGAAGATATACTAAAACTCGCCACTAACAGATACAACATATTTTTTTTCACAAATGCTCCTAATTAGCAATTACTATGATTTTTGTTTTTATAACCCATACTTAATTATAAAGACCTATTTGACAAACGGCAACTGGATGCAATTCTGTAAATACAGCAAATATATTTGTGAGCAAAAAAAGAAGGGCAGAACATTCTGCCCCTAACTTTTATCAAAATAGTATAGTTAAATTAAACTACTGCTGGTTGTTCATTGTTGTTAACAGGTGTAGATTCAAGTAATTGTTTGATAGCTAAAGTTGATTTGTAGTTTTCTTTTAAATGTTGACCAGTAAAACTTTTATAAAGCTGGTGTGCTGCTATTAAGCCAGAAGCTGTAATCAAAGTACCACCACATATACCCTGTACAAGACCTTTTTTAATACCTTCAGCAAAGCCTGTTTTATAACCCTGATTGAGTGCGTTAAGTAGAGTATTTCCTCTGTGCTCATTTTCTTCTTCATCTAATTCACCACTAAAAGACAAATCTTTAGTACGAGGGAGTTTTATCTCAGAACTATCACTATACTTTGGTCTTATAATTGCTGCAGTAATACTGAATGCTAGACACAGAGCTAAAGATAGAGAACCTATAACAGTGTTTTTATTAAGATATTTATCCCATGTTAATTGCTTTTGTTTGCTTTGCTCCATAGTAGAATAAAGCTCTTTAATAAGCTCATTTTTTTGAGCTAAAGTAAGAGGCTCACCTTTTTTAAGTTCGCATTCTACTTTGTTTAGATCTAATTGCTTTACTGCTTTAACAAGCTCAGTATTAGCATATACAGCACTTAAGCTCATGCTAGATAAAAATATATATAATAATCTACTTTTCATGTCATGTCCCTTTATAATAAATAACCTACTTATTTTAACCTGCCCCTTTTAATTGTAACCACGATTACCACTTTATTAGCAAGATAATATACTATTTATTGTAACTCTTTTTTTAAGTAGAACAATTAGCGTATACTAGAAATAAAAGCTCAAAAAATTATACTACATTTTTTCTATAATACACCATTCACTATAAGCGTAGAGGAGAAATTATGCTTAATCCAAACACTAAATCAACGCAGCCACTACTACTTTCTGTACTTTTAGCAATAGCCACTCTTTGCTCTCTTTCAGCACATCCACGAGACTATATAATTTATAAATATAATGATTTTGGACTTTTTGCAGTTTTTAATAACGTCTTAGGTATGCTTGATGAATTTGATCAAGGAAAATGCGCTGGAGTTAAAGTAGATCTTGTTAATGGGCTGTATAGTGAACCTAAAATGGGCCCTAATTGGTGGAATTATTACTTTCAGTCCGTACAAGTAGGACATAATGGTGGTTATGTTAATAGTAGTCCTGATACAGGTTTTTATGGACCACACACACTGTGTAAAATGGATAGACAAAGAGGCAATTACCTTATAAATAAATATATCAAAGTTAAACCTTACATTAGCCATTTAGTAAACAGATTTTATAATCAAAATCTAACTAATGCTTTTTTAATTGGTATACATTATCGAGGAACAGATAAATCATCTGAAGCAGCACGAGTTGATTATGAAAAAGTGGTAAAAACTTTACAGTACAAAATTAATCAAATCAATGGTAAAACCTATAAAATATTTGTAGCTAGCGATGAACAAAAATTTGTTGATCATATAAAAAATAAATTTAGTAATGTTTATTATACTAACTCTATTCGTTCAACTAATGGAGCACCGGTACATTATAACAATAATGCTCATTTTCAACATGGACTCGAATGTGTAATAGATGTTCTCTTATTAGCTCGTTGTAATACCATTATAAGAACTGCTTCTAACGTAAGCAGTGCTGTATCAATGCTTAATCCAAATGTTGAATTTATTACTTTAAATGAACATATCTGGGCAAATTGCCATGGGCGTTCTTATTAAAAATTATACTCATAAAAAGGAAAAATATGTTTATCTCTACTAATAGGCATTTCACTCTAAGTCTAATATTATATACGTTATG
>JACDHA010000053.1 GCA_013821315.1 Candidatus Dependentiae bacterium
CTATACTTCAATCTTAGAATAATTGTCAAGTCACGGATATGTTGTATTTGGCGTCAAACACACCCACACAAGTGATCCTATTGACTTTCCAGATGGTCGTATTACAACATTAGCACCTTTTGATCCAGTGTATGATGAAACAGCAATACGCCTCGAAGATTTGAAATTAGTGCTTAATGAAATTGAACAACTTGAAAAAAATGATCTTACAGGACTCTTTACCCACAGACTCAATTTATCCGCTATAGGCGCTATGGGCCATTCGCTTGGTGCTGCAGCTGTACTAGAACTTGGTCAAAAAGATTCTCGTGTTAAGGCAGTTATCGCACTTGATGGATTATTTAAACCGTTATTGAACCCTGATGAGCAGATAGCCCCATACGAAAAACCACTTATGATTATGTACAACAGTCAGCATGGCACATTTTCAAAAGATGATACTGACACACCTGCTTTTGATCTCAGTGCAGTACTTTCTAAAATGAAAGAAGAAGTAGCGAAAGTCCGTCAAAATGCCCGAAATGATATGTATGAAGTGCAATGGAAAGCACATCATATGACTTTTAGCGATTATTTTATGTTAACAAGTATGGCAACTGATTATGAACAAGAGATGAATAACCTTAAAATAGTTAAAGAATTTATAGTGTCTTTCTTTGATAAATATCTTAAAAACATCAATTTAAATGCCTTGTTAGATGGGAAAATACTTTATAACCGAGCTACAACAATATCAAATGTCGATTAATAATTGCCAGTATTATTAGGAACTGTAGATAAATCCCATAAGCGAGCAGTATGGTCAGCTGATCCAGTTAAAGCATAATTACCACAACGACTAATTGCTACTGATGTTACAGACCGAGTATGACCTTTAAGCTTTCTTATAACAACACTTGTGGCTAAATTCCATAGCCTAGCAGTATCATCATCCAAACCGGTTAAAGCATACTTACCACAAGAGCTAAATGCTACCGATTCTACAGAACCAGTATGGCATTTAAACTTTTTGGGTTGAATAAACGTAGCTTTACTTAAAGTATCTTTATATTTTTCTAGCATTTTGCCTTTAAGCTTTTGTTGTATTTGTTGAGGCATGCTAGAAATAACAGCAGAAAACTTTTGTTGAGATGTTTGAGAAAGCAACCCTTCTATAGTTTTAGCAGCTGCCAGATCTTGTAAGGAGACAAGAGAGCTAAGACTATTGGAAACAGTTAAAAGAAGGGTATAAAAATAATTAGTTTATGAAAGTTAATCATGAGTTAAGCTCTCTTTTTGTAAATATGCTAGCAAATAGAGTAGTACTACTCTTTAAAACGATACTGTTTACCATGAGGTTCAAGTATATGCCCTTGAATTGCTGTCCACTGGATAAAATTAAGATCTTGAGTATCAAGTAGTTCTTGAGCTAAAAATATATTACGATAAAACTCTTCTTTTAGTTTAAACTGACCTGCTTTTTTGTATTTTTCTTCCAACCAGGGTTTAAACTGATTATCAAGCATAATTTTAAACTTTTCTGGAAGCCCTGCATAAATACTATGTGCTTTAGCAAACTTAAACGCGCCATGCTGCAAAGCTAAATCTGTGAGCAGCCTTCCCCTTCTACGTTGTTCTTCCTGCTTGCGTAGCAGCTCTTTGCGCCTCTCTTCAGCTTTTAATTGAGCAGCATAACTTGCTGATGTCCAATTTTCATCAAATGCTTTAAGCAACCAGGCTGTCATGTTTTTAACATCTTGCTTATATTTCTCAAGGAGTTCTAGCTTATGCTCTATCTCTTTTGGTTTATACTTCTGCTCTATGCTTATGATATCAATGTCAGTAAGGCCATATTGGGTTAGCTGCGTTTGCCAAGTAGGTATCTTACGAGCAGGTGTTATTGTATCTACTGCAGGTTTCTCTTCTTTTTGTTTAATAACATACTGCTTAAAGTGGCATAGTTGCTCTTCTTTTGTAAAACTAAATTCAATTTTAAGCTCTGTCTTTTCGTTGATCTCTTTAACTGCTGGACCTAGCTTAGAAACAACACGAGACTATTTATGCTTAAATGGCACCTGGCAAGACCATATACTTTCTTCGTTAATCAATAGCAACAGAGAAGAAACAGTATAAAAAAATATTTAGTGAACTGAGAGTTCTTACTATTTTCTCTTATGAATTTAAGCGTGAAACCACATTTTTTATAAAATTCTGGTGCCTGAAATGCACTTGTCACTAAGTTAATATTATTAAAGCCTTTGCCTTTAAAACAGGTTTCAAGTTCTTGCCATAGCCTTTACCACGACATGTTTTCTTAACCCATAAGTCTTCAATATACACTTCAGCAAAAGCAGTATAAGCAGTTAAAATACCACAAACACTGTCATGCTCATCTTTAAGCACTAGTG
>JACDHA010000054.1 GCA_013821315.1 Candidatus Dependentiae bacterium
TTGTGTGCTATAAAATCCCTTACAATAGTTTGAGTAGTTTTTAAAACTCTTAGTAAGGCTTCATGGGTATTAAAAGCATTATGGGGAGAGATAATTACGTTGGGTCGTGAAAATAATACATGATTAAAAGCCAAAGTTTTAAGCTGCTCATAGCTCTGTTTTTGTTGAGCTATCGGGCACTCTTGGTGTAATTGTTGTTCATCTTCAAGCACATCTAATGCTGCACCAGCCAGAATACCATTGTCCAAAGCTGCTACAAGTGCTTGTGTATCAATAAGGCCTCCTCGGGCAGTATTAATCAAATACGCCCCTGGCTTTATAGCTTGTACTGTGTCTTTGTTGATCATGTGGTACGTATGAGCATTTAAGGGAGCATGCAGTGATAGTATATCCGCTTGAGCAAGTAATTCTTCTAAAGTAGACACATACGTAAACTCGAGTGATTGAGCGAGTCCTAGCACTGGTTTTGGATCAAAGGCTAAGACACGCATGCCAAAGCCTCGAGCCATAGGTATAAGATGTTGTCCAATGCGCCCTACACCCACAATGCCCAACGTTTTATCTTTTAAATCAAACCCAGTAAGAGCAGAGACAGAGAAATCTAATTTTTTAATTTGCTCAGCAGCTTGAACTATTTTTCGTGAAAGAGCAAGCAGTAAACCAAAAGTGTATTCAGCAACCGTATGCTCTCCATAAGTAGGAATGTTACAAACAACTATAGTACGGCTATGCGCTTGAGCTAGATCAATATGATCATATCCTGCTGAACGTGTTATTAGCAAGCGTACTTTTGGCAATGCATCTAACAGAGCTTGAGTGATTTTACTTGGTATAAATATACAAATAACTTCAGCTTCACGAGCAAGGCAAGCAGTGTCCAAAGTAAGAGGTTGCCTATAAAGCGTATAGTCAAGATCACTACAATGTGTCTTGATATAGCTCTCTTCCCACTGCTGAACGTCAAAAAAAGCGATCTTCATACTTGTTTTCCAGATGCTTATTAAAGTTTTCTGTGATTTTTGGTTAACCACTTTTTTTATAAGCATAAGCGCCTTAGGAGTAACTATACAATAGTTTATCAACTAAATATTGCACTTTATATCTTAATTTCAGTACGTTGGTAACACACAAACCTAAAGGGGGTTACCATGATACAAAAAATAATGAGAAGTTTTTTTTATACTTATAATATATTTATACTGCTATTAACTGTTTTTAATTTTACGGTACAAGCAGAACTCAGTTGCTTAAAAAACAAGCATCTGCCAGGCTCGATTATCGATAATAAAGGCCACTGCTCAAGTTGTACTGATGGCATTGAGTGTTCAAGCTGTCACCAATTTTATACTACAAGTTTTTCATGTCCATGCGGGTTTATTAACAGTAATACCAGTAGTGACACGCTTTCAAGTGATTCTTTTGATTCCTGTTATCAAGTACATTCTATTATTATACCACGCTCAGTAGGGGCTAATACTGCGCGTGAGCTGGTTGGTTGGCAAGAATATATCAATAGATTTGCTCCTGAGAGCACGTATGCGACCATTGCACAATCGGTTGGTTATACACGTTCTTTTAAGCCTCAATTTATCTCTCGTACACTTTTTGGTGATTCAACGTTAGTGTTTAGCGGTAGCCAAGTTGAAGATCGTAATGCATGTGATATTATTGCAGACAATTTTGGTTTATCACCCCACTTTAAAGGTGAAGTCCATTTTAGGCCTGTTATAGAAAACTATTTTGTTGATAACCAACTTTTTATAGGTCTTGATTGCTTTCAACCAGGCTTATATGCGCGCCTACAGACACCACTTGTGCATACACGGTGGAGTTTAAATATGTGCGAAAAACAAATAGAGTCAAGCCAAGAACCTTTTGCTCCGTGCATTATGAGCATGAATGAAGAGACGCCTGCTCATTCAATTAAGCAAGCACTTAGTGGTAATTTTGTCTTTGGTGATATGAAAGAACCGTGGCGTTATGGCAAATTTTCACCGTGCACGTTAACAAAAACACGTTTGGCTGATATTGATCTTATTATTGGCCATAACCCGGTCAATACACCTTACTCTCATTTAGGGCTTTACGGGCAGCTCGTTTTGCCAACGGGTAATAAACCTAATGCTCGTCATATTTTTGAACCAATTGTAGGCAATGGAGGCCATTTTGAAGCAGGTGCTGGCCTTAGTGGCCATTTAGTTGTGTGGGAAGGAAACTGTTGTGACACGCTTTCAGTCTACGTAGAAGGAAATGTTACACATTTATTTAAAAACAGACAACAACGCTCATTTGATTTATGTAAAAATGGCCCTTTAAGCAGATACCTCTTGTTAAAAGAATTAAACTCTGATGGCA
>JACDHA010000055.1 GCA_013821315.1 Candidatus Dependentiae bacterium
CTAGAAAAATTAACATTAGAACAATTGTTTTTTATGATGCAGTTTAGTCAATCTACTGTTAATTTAGATGGCCAAGATGAGCAGCACATGCTTGAATCTTTTGAGTCAGCCATAGGCCTATTACCTCGAATTTCACATGAGGATTACAAAAATAATATTTTAGTAAAAGCTTATATTGATTTTAAGCGTAAACAATTACTGCAAGCAGCTGCTCATGATGATGTTGCTACAGTAACCACCCTTCTTAAAAGAGGCTTTACGCTAAATACTTGTGACAAGCTGGGCAATAATTTATGGCATTATGCTTTTACAGGACATAATTTTAAACCAAGTAAAGAAGTTCTGAGTCTTCTACTTAGTCTAGAGGGAACTCAAAAAGGTTTTAACAAAATAAATAAGCACGGCCAAACACCCTACGTGCAAGGCCTTATTTACAACAAAGAATTTACACAACAATTTATAGCTCGTTACTGCAAAGCGGCTGCAAAATCTTCTTATTGCTCTATTCAATAATTAATTTAAACATCATAAGGATTTAGTATGTTTACCAATCGTATAAGATTACTCTTTTTTGTAGTAAATATTTGCGCTAGTTCTCTTTTATCTGCTTGTCTAAAAGATCTGGCAACTGATAAATCAATTGAAGTACTTTTATCACAAACACCTCAACAACAAGCTGCTATTTTAAACACTTTACCCATGGGTATGAGCGATATCCTTAAAACAGCTCTTATTACTAAAAATAAAGCCTTACTTACACAAATGCTCACTTTAAAGCCTAAAGAGCTTAGAGGGCATACAGGCATCGTGGCTTCAGTAGCATTTAGCCCTGATGGTAAGTATGCTCTTACTGGATCCAGAGATAATACTGCACGCTTATGGAATGTAAATACACTCAAGCCTCAACAGCTTAGAGGCCATACAGGCATGGTGGGTTCAGTAGCATTTAGCCCTGATGGCAAACATGCTCTTACTGGATCACATGATAATACTGCACGCTTATGGAATGTAAATACACTCAAGCCTCAACAGCTTAGAGGCCATACAGGCATGGTGGGGTCAGTAGCATTTAGCCCTGATGGCAACTATGCTCTTACTGGATCATTTGATAATACTGCACGCTTATGGAATGTAAATACACTCGAGTCGCAACAGCTTAGAGGCCATACAGACTATGTAATGTCAGTAGCATTTAGCCCTGATGGAAAGTATATCCTTACTGGATCAAATGATAAAACTGCACGCTTATGGAACATAGATACACTTGGGTTTCAAGAGCTTAGAGGGCATATAAGCCGCGTGGCTTCAGTAGCATTGAGCCCTGATGGCAAGTATGCTCTTACTGGATCATGGGATCATACTGCACGCTTATGGAATCTAAATACACTCGAGTCGCAACAGCTTAGAGGCCATACAGGCAACGTGACTTCAGTAGCATTCAGCCCTGATAGTAACTATGCTCTTACTGGATCACACGATAACACCGCACGCTTATGGAATCTAAATACACAAGAGTCTCCAGAGCTTAGAGGCCATACATACTTCGTAACCTCAGTAGCATTTAGCCCTGATGGCAAGTATGCTCTTACTGGGTCATACGATAATACTGGACGCTTATGGAATGTAAATACACTCCATTCTCAAGAACTTAGAGGCCATACAAAGGCGGTGGTTTCAGTAGCATTTAGCCCTGATGGCAAGTATGCTCTTACTGGATCATACGATAATACTGGACGCTTATGGAATGTAAATACACTCCATTCTCAAGAACTTAGAGGCCATACAAAGGCGGTGGTTTCAGTAGCATTTAGCCCTGATGGCAAATATGCTCTTACTGGATCACATGATAATACTGCACGCTTATGGAATGTAAATACACTCGAGTCTCAACAGCTTATAGGCCATACAGACTTCGTAACTTCAGTAGCATTTAGCCCTGATGGTAAATATGCTCTTACTGGATCACATGATAAAACTGCACACTTATGGAATGTAAATACACTGGAGTTTCAAGAGCTTAGAGGCCATACACAGCCGTTGACTTCAGTAGGATTTAGCCCTGATGGCAAGTATGCTCTTACTGGAGCACATGATACTACTGCACGCTTATGGAATCTAAATACACTCGAGGCTCAAGAGCTTATAGGCCATACAGACTGGGTGAACTCAGTAGCATTTAGCCCTGATGGCAAGTATGCTCTTACTGGATCAGATGATAACACTGCACGCTTATGGAATGTAAATACACT
>JACDHA010000056.1 GCA_013821315.1 Candidatus Dependentiae bacterium
CAACAGATTATTCTTGATGTTAGTGGGGTAGGGTTTAATCTTTCAGTTGCTGACGAGCATGCTTTCACCGTAGGCCAAAAACAAGAGTTACAGGTCTATTTTCATTGGAATACTGAACAAGGGCCACAACTATTTGGCTTTACTTCTAAACTATCTAAAACTGTATTTAGTTTAATAATTAGTTGTTCTGGTATAGGCCCTAAGATTGGACTGGCTGCTCTTGCTCAACTATCACCTGAAAGCTTTTTACAAGCAATACTACTTAACGACATTAAAACATTAAGCTCTTTAAGTGGTATCGGCACTAAAAAAGCTGAAGCTCTGGTTTTGTGTTTGAAAGACAAAGTGTCGAAACTTGATGTTACGACTGTATCTATGCCAGGATCTGAAGGCCAGACTCTTAAGTACTTTAAACAAGTTTCAGATGCTCTTTCTTCGCTTAATTACTCAAGATCCGAAATTGCCGGAGCTCTTGAATTTGTAAAAAAGAATAGTACTGATACAAGTAAATTTGATGAAATGTTGCGTAAAGCTCTTTCTTTTTTATCTAAAAAGGCTTAATGCAGCTATTATACAAACTCGTCTAGCTTATCCGTTAGACGAGTTTATCTACCAATTCTGTTAAAGAGTAAAAAAATTAAGCGGTAATACGGACCTATTTTTAAGATACAATTCTTTTCTTTTTTATTGCAAAGTGCACGATTAGTATACCCAGACCCATTTCTCTATAAAAAAAGACCAAAAAGTACTCTTGTTTTATTTCTAAAGCATTCTAAGTAATGATTTTTGTATTTTATTTAATAATATAAGACAATTGGACATTTTAACAAGATGCTGTATAATAGTGTATATGATTATGTTTTGAAAATTATATATTTTGCTATTTGAGGTAGTAAAATATAGTGACAGTACCCGCTAAGGGCGACCTGTAGGTTTTTCTCTCTTGCTTTTGTTGCTGTTTATCTGCAAAAGGCTCATCACATGTTTAATTAAATCAACATTAGAAAAATTAAAATTAATAATCAAATATCAATTCATTTAATTAAAACAGAGGTATATACAGTGAAATTTTCTCAATTATTAATAGTTATTTTTGTAATAACGACTTCTCTTATGCATGCTATGGATCAGTCAAATATTAAAAAAACGTTTAGTAATACAACTGATACTCAAAATGCTCCATTATATATAGCTCTTGCCAATCATGATTTAGAGAAAGCAGAGTATTTACTAAAAAACGGTATACATACCTCTAAAGTAGATAAGTATCAAGCACTAAAGATTACTGCAAAACTAGTAGCTATTATTGTTAATGAAAAAAGATTGCCTAACGTTAAAGATTATTTTACCCATTTGCTCGGCTGGGCTGTAGAGTATCGCCATGATATTTTAGTGAGATTGCTTCTTACTATACAACGGCCTTATTATGATAATTTATTTTGCTGCATTCTGCTCTCTCGCTTTATTAAATCTAATGACGTTAACACAGTGAAACTAATCCTTGATAGCACATTGTCAGTTGATATTCATAATGGTGATCATGTAACTCCTTTGCATTATGCAATTAAAGAAGACTGTAAAGAAGTAGCTGAGTTTTTAATTAATCAAGGTGCCAATGTTAATGCTCTAGATAGGGATAAACAGACACCCCTTCATTACGCTGTTAAATATAACCGCGTAACTATACTGCCTCTCTTGATTAAAAATCAATCAATATCACTTGAAGCTAAGGATAAATGTGGCAATACACCATTAAATTTAGCTGCTCAAAGGGATACCTCTTTAGATATAATTAAACAGTTACTTAACAGCAAAGCCCATATTGCTACTATAGACAATGATGGTGTAAATCCCTTATTTTATGCTTCTGCTTATGGTCATACTGATACAGTAAGATTACTTATTGACGCAGGTGCTAATGTAGATGCTCAAGAGCCAAAGGGTAATTTTAGCCCATTACATGTTGCTGCTCAAAATGGTCATATAACTATAGTAGAATTGTTGTTAAGTAAAGGTGCTCGCACAGAAGTTCAAACTAATGCTAAGGAAACTCCGTTACATTCAGCAGCAGCTAATGATCATAAATCTATTGTAGAACTCTTAGTGGCTAAGGGTGCTACCATAGATGTTCAGAATAAAGACAATTGTACCCCTTTATATTCTGCCATTAGAAA
>JACDHA010000057.1 GCA_013821315.1 Candidatus Dependentiae bacterium
GAGCAGCTGCTTGCAGTAATTTTTTGCGCTTAAAATCAATATAAGCTTTTACTAAAATATTATTTTTGTAATCTTCATGTGAAATTTGAGGTAATAGGCCTATGGCTGACTCAAAAGATTCAAGCACACGTTGCTCGTCTTGGCTTTCTAAATTAACAGCGGACTTACTAAGCTGCATCATGAAAAATAGTTGTTCTAATGTTAATTCTTCTAGATAAGATATATGCCATAAGCGTGCAGTATAATCCCCTGATCCAGTAAGAGCATACTTGCCATTAGGGCTAAATGCTACTGAAGGTACTCTGTTTGTATGGCCTTTAAGCTCTTGAGACTCGAGTGTATTTACATTCCATAAGCGTGCAGTATAATCATCTGATCCAGTAAGAGCATATTTGCCATCAGGGCTAAATGCTACTGAAGTTACTCTGTTCGTATGGCCTCTAAGCTCTTGAGAATGGAGTGTATTTAGATTCCATAAGCGTGCAGTCCCATCCTCTGCTCCAGCAAGAGCATGCTTGCCATCAGGGCTAAATGCTACTGAAGTCACCCAGTCTGTATGGCCTCTAAGCTCTTGAGACTCGAGTGTATTTACATTCCATAAGCGTGCAGTATTATCCCATGATCCAGTAAGAGCATATTGGCCATCAGAGCTAAATGTTACTGAACTCACGATGCCTGTATGGCCTCTAAGCTCTTGAGATTCGAGTGTATTTACATTCCATAAGCGTGCAGTATTATCATCTGATCCAGTAAGAGCACATTTGCCATCAGGGCTAAATGCTACTGAAGTCACCCAGTCTGTATGGCCTCTAAGCTCTTGAGCCTCCAGTGTACTTACACTCCATAAGCGTGCAGTATCATCCCATGATCCAGTAAGAGCATACTTGCCATCAGGGCTAAATGCTACTGAGCTTACATCGCTTGTATGGCCTATAAGCTCTTGAGACTCGAGTGTATTTACATTCCATAAGCGTACAGTATGATCTCTTGATCCAGTAAGAGCATATTTGCCATCAGGGCTAAATGCTATTGAGGTTACAGTGCCTGTATGGCCTATAAGCTCTTGAGACTCGAGTGTATTTACATTCCATAAGCGTGCGGTGTTATCGTATGATCCAGTAAGAGCATAGTTGTCATCAGGGCTAAATGCTACTGAAGTCACCCAGGATGTATGACCTTTAAGCTGTTTAGGTGTTAAAGTGAGCATTTGTGTAAGTAATGCTTTATTTTTAGTAATGAGAGCATTTTTAAGAATATCTCTCAGACCTACAGGTAAAGTGTTTAAAGTAGCAGCTTGTTGCTGAAGTGTTTGTGATAAAAGTGCTTCAATTGATTTATCAGTTGCCAGATCTTTTAGACAAGCAGATAAAAGAGAGTTAGCGCAGATATACACTGCAAAAAAAAGAGGTCTTATGCGATTGGTAAACATAATAAATCCTTATGGTTTTTAAATTAATTATTGAATAGAGCAATAAGAAGGTTTTGAAGCTGCTTTGCAATAGTCAGCTATAAAATTTTGTGTGAATTCTTTATCGCAAATAAGACCTTGCACGTAGGGTGTTTGGCCGTGTTTATTTGTTTTGTTAAAACCTTTTTGAGTTCCCTCTAGGCTTAGTAGGAGATTAAGAACTTGTTCGCTTGGTTTAAAGTTATGTCCTCTAAAAGCGTAATGCCATAAATTATTGCCCAGCTTGTCACAAGTATTTAACGTAAAGCCTCTTTTAAGCAGCTTGGAAACTGTAGCAACATCATCATGAGCAGCTGCTTGCAGTAATTGTTTGCGCTTAAAATCAATATAAGCTTTTACTAAAATGTTATTTTTGTAATCTTCATGTGAAATTTGAGGTAATAGGCCTATTGCTGACTTAAAAGATTCAAGCATGCACTGCTCATCTTGACCGTCTAAATTAACAGCGGACTTATTAAGCTGGATCATAAAAAATAATTGTTCCAATGTTAATTTTTCTAGATAAGGTATATGCCATAAGCGTGCAGTATTATCCAATGATCCAGTAAGAGCATACTTACCATCAGGACTAAATGCTACTGAATTTACATGGCTTGTATGGCCTCTAAGCTCTTGAGATTCGAGTGTATTTAGATTCCATAAGCGTGCAGTTTTATCATTTGATCCAGTAA
>JACDHA010000058.1 GCA_013821315.1 Candidatus Dependentiae bacterium
CAAAAGCTTCTGGCAAAATATCGTTTAGAGTTCTACCACGCTCTATTTGTTCTTTAAACTCGTTGGTTTTAAAAGCAAGCTGCTCGTCTGAGAGAATTTGTATACGAGCTTCAAGTGAATTAATTTTGTCAACAATAGGCTGCAAGCGTTTAAGCTGCCGGGAATTGTTGGTCCCAAATAGTTTTGCCAATACAGCTGAAATCATTTTTTATCCTTTAGATCGGGTCTTTTTTAAGTTTAAATCAGAGCTACTCACCAAATAAGTGTGAGTATAGCATAAAAACAGAAGATCGTCATTAGCAAGCTTAGACTACTCTTGTAAGAGCCACAAGAGTTACTTGGCGCAACACACTTTTTGCCTCTCTGCGATAAGAACAAAAAGACATATTGTGTAGTGTACACAGGTTATATTCTAAATTAAAAGCATCCAGCATTACGCCATACTCAAGAAGTTGAAGCTTATTACATAAAGCCAAATCAAAGAAAAACTGCCCATCTCGTTCTAGTATTACTTGGTCTCTAAAACTAAACTCTTTTACCTTATCTTTAAAATCTTGTTGTACGACATAACAACAAGCACCAGCACAGGGCCCAAAAATTACACGTACATTCTCTTTTTTAGTTCCATAAGTACTTTCAAGCATCTGGAGAGCTTTAATAGCTATGTGTTTAACTGAGCCCATCCACCCAGCATGGCAGATTGCTACCACATGATGCTCAGGATCATAAATAACAATCGGCAAACAATCATCAGTATAAACACCAAGGCCAACTTCGGTTTTATCTGTGATTAAAAAGTCACCTTCAGGTTGACTGTCTAAAAAACAACTATAGTTATCTTGAGAAATAGTAAGACCTTGGGCACTATGCGTTTGCTGTGTAAAGAAAAGAGCATCTACCTGTACTCTATCTTTTATAAAAGCTAAAGCTCGATGTTTGTCTAATTCTAATTGTTTTTTACTGTTTTCAAATAATTTTCTATCGATACTATGTTCTTTGTCTCCAAAAAAAATAGTTACTTTTAAATCTTTATATACCATTGAGCTGCACTTCTATTTATTGTCTGATCAACCTACATAACTAATCTTTAGTATGCTCTCTATACATACCATAAAGCCTCATTGTATTGCATAAATTAAGCTTTATTATATGCTTAAATATAGATTTTAATTAATGTATCCTAATGAAAGAACTTATATGTATGCACTATTTTTACTTTTTTTTGCTTTTATTACTCCCTTTAGCTGCTTTAGTACATCATTATTTAGCACAAGTACAATGGCCAGTGAAGTACATATACCATCTCATTCTAGCACCCAAAAAGATTTTGGACCTCTACCAATAAAAAAATCTAAAACTTTAGAATATACCACTGGCACTGGTCATTATACTCCTGTAACAGAAATAGCAAAACCGGGTAAATATACTTTTTCTATTAATAACTTTGGTGTCTATACAGATACAAGTAATCCTAAAGAACTTATTTATATTTACACTAGTGATACAAAATTATTTAAATCTTGGTTTAACTTTAAAGACACAAAAATTGTAGATATTACTACACTTGATATTGATGCTCTATTTGAAACGTTACCAATTCATATTAAAGGTGCACTAAAAGAACAATTATCATTTGATATCCACTTGTTTAATGATACTCCTTTTGAAAACACCACTTCAAAAATGAGCAACTTACTAAGCACTGCTCAACTAGCACTAGCAGAACATTATAGAAATATTATTATTGATTTAGCCCTTAACAAACCATCACTAGCTGATAAAGATGTTCTTATAAAAACACAGTTTGCGTTTAATAAGCAACTCACTATAAATAGGCTTACAGTGTCACTTCATATACAAGATACTTTATTTACAAAATTACGACATAAAGCGTTGTCTTTATTTGCTCAAAAATAACAAACTTTGATCTTACTATATTTGTAAAATAGAGGCTCCCTTAAAGGGAGCCTTTTAACTATAATCAAGTATATTATGACATTTGCTTTTCTTGTGCTAGCCGGCGCATGATAGCAGGTATATCT